>DATMWM010000421.1:0-2893 GCA_035562535.1 Rhodocyclaceae bacterium
AACCTGAAGAACGTCACCGTGCGCGAGGCCCTGGACACGCTGCGCGAGCTCTACGGCTACGAGTACCGCCTCCAGGGCACCCGCATCTTCATCCAGCCGGTGGCGCTGCAGACCCGGGTGTTCCAGGTCAATTACCTTTTCGGCCAGCGCCAGGGCAAGAGCGTGGTCGGGGTGACCTCCAGTTCGATCTCCACCGCGGCCGCCGGGACGGCGCAGACTGGCGGGGCGGCGCTGGCGCCGGTGATCGCCACGCCGGGCGCCCAGATCGTGCCGCAGGAGAGCAGCCGCATCGTCACGCAACTGCAGAGCGACTTCTGGGCGGAGGTCGCCCAGGCCCTGCGCGCGATCGTCCCGGCCGAAGGCGGGCGCAGCGTGGTGGTCTCGCCCCAGACCGGGGTCATCGTCGTACGCGCCTTCCCGACCGAGCAGCGCAACGTGGAGAGCTATCTCAAGGCCACCAAGCTGGTGATCGAGCGCCAGGTCATGCTCGAGGCGAAGATCGTCGAGGTGTCGCTGCGCGACGGCTACCAGGCGGGGATCAACTGGGCGGCCTTCCGCATCGGCGGCAACAGCCGGCTCTCCGCCGGCGTGATCTCGCCGGGCACCGTCCTGCGCCCTGACGGGTCGGTGGCCTCCGGCATCAGCAGCATCAACCCGGAATCGCCCTCGCTGGTGGACCCCACGCTGTTCTCGAATCCCGGGGCTAGCCTGATCTCGGCGCCGCGCAACCTCGGCGGGCTGTTCGGGCTGGCCTTCCAGACCAGCAACTTCGCCGCCATCCTGCAGTTCCTGGAAACCCAGGGCAACGTGCAGGTGCTCTCCAGCCCGCGCATCGCCACGCTGAACAACCAGATGGCGGTGCTCAAGGTCGGCACCGACGACTTCTTCGTCACCAACATCAGCACGACCACCACCACCTCCGCGGCCGGCACCACCTCGACGCCGAACATCACGGTCCAGCCATTCTTCTCCGGCATCGCCCTGGACGTCACGCCGCAGATCGACGAGGACAGCAACATCATCCTGCACGTCCACCCCTCGGTGAGCAAGGTGACCGAGAAGACCAAGGTGGTGAACCTCGGCACGCTGGGCGTGTTCACGCTGCCGCTGGCGAGCAGCGCGGTCAACGAGAGCGACTCGGTGGTCCGGGTGCAGGACGGCAACATCGTGGCCATCGGCGGGCTGATGCGCTACCAGCAGTCGGACGACCGTTCCCAGGTTCCCGCGGTGGGCGACGTCCCCGTGGTCGGCGAGCTGTTCCGCCAGAGCAACCGAGGCTACGAGAAGGCCGAGCTGGTGATCCTGCTCAAGCCCACGGTCATCCTGGGCGACCAGGACTGGCAGCGGGACATATCCGGTGTGCAGCAGCGCCTCGGCGAGCTCGACCCGCGGCGCTACTCGGCCGCCCCTTGAGCCAGGCCAGCGCGACATGTACCTCGCCCACTTCGGCCTGCGCGAACTGCCCTTCGGCATCACGCCGGACACCGCCTTCACCTTTTCGGGCCGCTCCCACCAGGAGGCGCTGAACACGCTGCTCGTGGCGCTGCAGGGCGGCGAGGGCTTCGTGAAGATCACCGGAGAGGTCGGCACCGGCAAGACGCTGCTCTGCCGCAGGCTGCTCGCCAGCCTGGGACGCAAGTACGTGACCGCCTACGTTCCGAACCCGGCGCTGCGGCCGCGCACGCTGCTGCTGGCGCTGGCCGACGAGCTCGACGAGCGGCTCGACCCCGGCGCCGACCAGCACCAGCTGGTCAAGCGGCTGAACGACATCCTGCTGCAGTTCGCCGCCGCCGGCCGCCGGGTGGTGGTCTGCCTGGACGAGGCGCAGGCGCTGCCGCTGGAGAGCCTGGAAGCCCTGCGGCTGCTGTCCAACCTGGAGACCGAGAAGCGCAAGCTGCTGCAGGTGGTGCTGTTCGGGCAGCCCGAACTCGACGCGAAGCTGCACGACCGCTCGGTGCGCCAGCTTCGCCAGCGCATCGGCTTCAGCCACGTGCTGCGCGGACTCGACCCGGGCGAGGTTCGGCGCTATCTGGATCACCGGCTGCGCGTGGCCGGCCACGGCGGCGACGAGGTGTTCACCCCGGCCGCGGCCCGGCTGGTGGCCCGCGCCACCGGCGGCGTGCCGCGCCTGGTCAATATCGTCGCCCACAAGGCCCTGCTGGCGGTATACGGGCAGGGCGGGCAGGTCGCCGGCGTACGTCATGCGGTCGCCGCGGTGCGCGACTCGGTGGATCTGCGCGCCGGCGGTGCCGGCATGACCTGGTGGGCCGGCGCGGTGAATGCGCTGGCGTGCGCCGGCCTGTGGCGGTCCGGCCGATGAGCGTGGTCAACCAGATGCTGCAGGATCTGGACCGGCGGCAGGCTCCTGCCGCGGTGCTCGACCCGCTGCCCGGCAACATCCGGCCCTTGCCGCCGCCGCGTCGTTCCGGTCTGCCCTGGATTCTCGGCGCGGCGGCCGCCCTGACGGTCGCGGGCAGCGCCTTCGCCTGGTGGTTCGCCCAAGGCGCGGCGACCGGCCAGGGCACGCCTGCGCCGGCGGCGATCGTCCAGCCGCCTGCGATCGCACCCCTCGTCCAGCCCGCGCCGGCGCCGATTGCGGAACCCGCGCCGACGCCGCCCGAAAAACTACCGGTGGAAGAACCGGCCACCGGCGAGGCGCGCGGCGGCGCATCCCCGCCCGCTCCGGCGGTCGCCAGGGCCGAAGCCGAACGCGATGCGCAGGCGGCGGCAGACGGCCGACGCGCGCAGCGGCCCAAGCTCGTGGCGATGGCAATGCCCGATCCCCCCGCGCACACCGGGTCCGAGCCGACCCGGCTGGAAAAGCGCGACCGGCCTTCCACCCCCAGGGAGCGCGCGGAACGTGCCCATGGCCAGGCCGCCCTGTGGCTGGGCA
>DATMWM010000422.1:0-3517 GCA_035562535.1 Rhodocyclaceae bacterium
ACGTCGTCGAGGAACTGGTGAACATGATCCAGACCCAGCGCGCCTACGAGATCAACTCGCGCGCGATCCAGACGTCGGACCAGATGCTCGGCCGGCTGTCGCAGCTCTGACGCGGCGTCTTCAGCGGGGCCAACATGAACAAGCTCGTCGCCGTCTTCGTTGTGCCCTGGCTCGCGGCCTGCGTACACACCACGCCGCCGACCAGCGTGCATCAGCCGATGTCGGTGCGTCCCGAGTCCCGTGCGCCGCAGCCGTTGGCCAACGGCGCGATCTACCAGACGGGTGCGGTGCGGCCGCTGTTCGAGGACCGCCGTGCCCGCCTCGTCGGCGACACCCTGACGATCCAGCTGGTGGAGAAGACCCAGGCATCGACCAAGTCGAGCACCAGCGCCGAGCGCGATCAGACGATCGGCGTGAGCGTTCCCACCATTTCCGGGCTGCCGTTCAAGACCTTCCAGGGCATGAAACTCGGCGCGACGGACCAGCAGAAGTTCTCGGGCAAGGGCGACTCGGCGGCGAACAACGATTTCACCGGCTTCATCACCGTGACCGTGATCGAGGTCCTGCCGAACGGCAATCTCATGGTTTCGGGCGAGAAGATGGTCGCGATCAACCAGGGCGACGAATACATCCGCTTCTCCGGCGTGGTCAACCCGAACTACATCTCGGGGCTGAACACCGTGCCTTCGACCCAGGTGGCGGACGCGCGCATCGAGTACAAGGCCACGGGTTTCATCGATTCCGCCCAGGTCATGGGCTGGCTGGCAAGGTTCTTCCTGACCGTGCTGCCGTTCTGAGCGCGGCGGGCGTGGAGTGATCATGTTCCAGACCCTCGTTCGTATGACAGCGGTCCTGCTCGGGATCCTGGCTGCGGTCCCGGCTGCCGATGCGGAGCGCATCAAGGATCTGGCCACGGTGGCCGGCGTGCGCGGCAACCAGTTGATAGGCTACGGCCTGGTAGTGGGGCTGGACGGCAGCGGCGACCAGACCACCCAGACGCCGTTCACCGTGCAGAGCATCATCAACATGCTTTCCAACCTCGGCGTCAACGTGCCGCCCGGCGCCTCGCTGCAGCTCAAGAACGTCGCCGCGGTGATGGTCACCGCCAGCCTGCCGCCGTTCGCGCGGCCCGGTCAGCAGATCGACGTCACCGTGTCCTCGCTCGGCAACGCCAAGTCGCTGCGCGGCGGCACGCTGCTGATGACGCCGCTCAAGGGCGCGGACGGCGGGGTCTACGCGATGGCCCAGGGCAATGTCGTGGTCGGCGGCGCGGGCGCCGCCGCGGCCGGCTCGGGCGTCAAGGTCAATCAGTTGGCCGCGGGCCGGGTTCCGGCCGGCGCCACGGTGGAACGTTCGGTGCCCAGCGTCGTCGGCAGCGGCGAGACGGTCACGCTCGAACTGACCCAGACGGATTTCGGCACGGCACAGCGCATGGTGGAAGCGATCAACGAGGCAACCGGGCCGGGCACCGCCTACGCGATGGACGGGCGCCAGGTCGTCGTCCGCGCTCCGCAGGATTCCGACGCGCGGGTGGCCTTCCTCGGCAGGCTGGAGAGCGTGGACGTGAGGCCGGTGCAGGGATCGGCCAAGGTGATCGTCGACAGCCGCAACGGCTCGGTGGTCATGAACCAGGCGGTGCGGCTGGAGGCCTGCGCGGTCGCGCACGGCAGCCTGTCGATCACCATCTCGTCCGAGCCGGTCATCAGCCAGCCGGCGCCGTTCTCCGGCGGGCGCACCGTATCGACCACGCAGGCCCAGATCGACATGACGCAGGAGAGCGGCACGCTGCACAACATCAAGACCGGCGCCTCCCTGGCCGACGTGGTGAAGGCGCTGAACGCGCTCGGCGCCACGCCGATCGACCTGATCTCCATCCTCCAGGCCATGAAGGCCGCCGGCGCCCTGCGCGCCGAGCTGGAGATTATCTGAGGCTCCGGGGCTGCGCGCCGGCGTTTCGCGAGATTCCGACATGGATGCCTCCGGTCTTTCCACCCAGCTCGCGGCCGACGCCAAAGCCCTGGCGGCGCTCAAGGTTCAGGCAAGCCAGGACCCGAAGGCCGGGCTGAAGGGTGCGGCGCGCCAGTTCGAGACCCTGTTCCTGCAGATGGTGCTCAAGTCGATGCGCGATGCCACGCCACAGGAAGGGATGTTGGACAGCGATCAGAGCCGGCTGTACCAGGAGCTGCTCGACCAGCAGCTCGCCCAGACCCTGGCGGCGCGCGGCGCCACCGGCCTGGCAGGCCTGATCGAGCGGCAACTGGCACCCGGAGCCGCAGCGGCATCCACGGGTTCCGGACCGGTGCCGGGTCCGCAGAGCCGCTTCGGCCTGGAGATCCTGCGCGGAGCGGCGCGGCAGCTTCTGGGTGAGCCCGCATCGGCGCAAACGGCCGGGGCCGGCGAGGCGGCAGCGGACGGCGCCGGACCGACGCGGGCCCAGCGGGAGTTCGTCAGCCGCGTCTGGCCACATGCCGCCGAGGCGGCCAAGGCCACAGGCATTCCCGCCCAGTTCATCGTCGCCCAGGCGGCGCTCGAAACCGGATGGGGTCGAGCGGAGATCCGCACGTCGGACGGAAGGCCGAGCCACAACCTGTTCAACATCAAGGCCGGCCGGGGCTGGACCGGCGAGGTGGCGGAAGTGGCGACGACCGAGTACGCAGGCGGCGCGGCACAGCGCCAGGTCGAGCGGTTCCGCGCCTATCGCTCCTACGCCGAGGCCTTTGCCGACTACGCCAACCTGCTCGGCGGCAGTCCGCGCTATGCGGGGGTGATCGGCCAGCAGGACGGCGAGGCGTTCGCGCGCGCCCTGCAGCAGTCCGGGTATGCCACCGACCCGATGTACGCGCAGAAGCTGTTGCGGGTGATCGGCTCGGCCACGCTGAGGCAGGCGGCCGCCGGCTGAGCGCCGGGCGCGGCCGGCTCAATCGGCGGGACGGCCTGCCGTAAGCAGCACTGAAGACGAGAAGGCGAAAGCATGGGCTCCAGCATCCTGAACATCGGCGCATCCGGCCTGCGGGCTGCTCAGGCGGGCCTGCTCACGACCGGCCACAATATTTCCAATGCGGCGACGCCGGGTTTCAATCGCCAGCAGATCGTCCAGAGCACGAACATTCCGCAGTTCACCGGCTCCGGGTACTACGGCCAGGGTACGAACGTCCAGACGGTCGAGCGGATCTACAACCAGTTCCTCGCCGCAGAAGTGGCGGCCGCCAACACGCAGGTGGCCGAACTGTCCACGTACCAGGCCGAGATCGACCAGCTCGACAACCTGCTCGCCGATTCGTCGGCGGGATTGACGCCCGCCCTGTCTGAGTTCTTCAAGGCGGTCCAGGACGCGGCGGCGAACCCGGCCTCGATTCCGAGCCGGCAGACCCTGATTTCCGGCGCGCAGTCGCTGGTTTCGCGCTTTCAGTCCCTGAACCAGCGCATGAGCGAGGTTCGGGATGGCGTGAATTCGCAACTGGTCGGCACGATCGCCGAGATCAATTCGATCGCGGTGCAGGTGGCCGACCTGAACCAG
>DATMWM010000423.1:0-5987 GCA_035562535.1 Rhodocyclaceae bacterium
CTGTACGGCCGCTACGAGCAGGAGCTCGACCGCGAGTCGGCTTACGAGAAGCTGCGCGCCGGCGCCGGCGTCGCTGCCGTCGGCGGTGAGGAAGCAGCAGCGCCAGGGCAGCCGGCCAAGGCGGAATCGGGCGGCGGTCTGCTCGGCGGACTGAACGAGATCCTGTTCGGCAGCACCGGACCGCGCGGCGGCAAGCGCGACGGCGTGGTCCAGACCGCGGCCAAGAGCGCTGCCCGCAGCGTGGCCTCCGGCCTCGGGCGGGAGATCGTGCGCGGCGTGCTCGGCTCGCTGCTCGGCAAGCGGCGCTGAGCGCGCAGCGCTACGACAGCCCGAGGCGTTGCCAGATCGTGGTGCTCAGGCCCGCCTGGTTCAGCGTGTAGAAGTGCAGCCCGGGCGAGCCGCCCGACAGCAGCCGATCGCACAGCGCCGTGACCACGTCCAGGCCGAAGGAGCGCACCGAGGCCGCGTCGTCGCCGAAGCTCTCGAACTTGCGGCGCATCCAGCGCGGGATCTCCGCCCCGCAGGCGTCCGAGAAGCGCGCGATCTTGCTGAAGTTGGCGATCGGCATGATGCCGGGCACGATCGGGATGGTCACGCCCAGCGCCTGGGCCTGATCGACGAAGTGGTCGTAGGCGTCCGCGTTGTAGAAATACTGGGTGATCGCCGCGCTCGCGCCGGCCTCCACCTTGCGCTTGAAGGCGAGCAGGTCCTCGCGCGGGCTGCGCGCCTGCGGGTGGTATTCGGGATAGGCCGCCACCTCGATGTGGAACCAGTCGCCGGTCTCCCTGCGGATGAACGCGACCAACTCGTTGGCATGGCGGAACTCGCCCGGCTCGCCCACGCCCGAGGGCAGGTCGCCGCGCAGCGCGACGATGCGGCGAATGCCGGCCTCGCGGTAGCGCTGCAGGATGGCGCGGATGTTGTCGCTGGTCGAGCCGATGCAGGACAGGTGCGGCGCCGCCGGCAGCCCTTCGCCCTGGATCTCGAGCACCGTCTCCAGCGTGCGGTCGCGGGTCGAGCCGCCGGCGCCGAAGGTGCATGAAAAGAACTCGGGCTTGAGCTGTGCAAGCTGGCGCCGCGTGGCGCGCAGCTTTTCGATGCCCTCGGGCGTCTGCGGCGGGAAGAATTCGAAGCTGTAAGTGCGTGAGGTCATTGCTGTTGCAGGATGGCTCCCGGCTGGTTGCGGTTGAATTTCGGAGGGGGCTGCCCGGCGCCGCGGCGCACGCGAGCGTCATACGTTATCGCTGTCGAGCGAGCCGAGATACCGCTCCGCGGCTTCGCCCAGCTTGCGGTCGAAGGTCGCCAGCGGCGACCTGAGTGTGGCGGCAAGCCAGAGATAGGCCGCATCGTAGCCGGACAATGCGTAACGTTCGGCCAAGGCGAGCACCCCGAGGAGGTTGGTGCCGTGCAGGACGATCGAGAGCCCGGCATACCGCGCCAGCCCCGCGTCGGCGACGTCGCCCCGCCCCTGGCGCATTTTCCTGACAGCCACGTTCGCAATCTCGAAGTCCAGCAGCGAGGGTGCGTGCAGTTCGAATCCCTTCATGCGGGCTTCGGCCTGGTCGCGTTCGGCTTCCTGAAAC
Organism: Rhodocyclaceae bacterium; assembly: GCA_035562535.1. Taxonomy (GTDB): domain Bacteria; phylum Pseudomonadota; class Gammaproteobacteria; order Burkholderiales; family Rhodocyclaceae; genus DATMWM01. The sequence goes on from DATMWM010000423.1 coordinate 1,584, forward strand.
AGCGTCGCGGAGATCAGACTGCAATCGACCACCAGCGGTTGTCGCAGCGCATAGCGCGCCGGCGGTTCGGCAACGATCAGGCCCCTGATGGATGGGCTTCCGCGACCCGGCATCAGCGCGTGTCACGCATTTCACGAACGATGTCCACCGCCTTTGGAACATCGGTGACCGGCTCGGGGTAGAGCGCCCGCAGTTCCGCGGCGATCTCTTCGATCGTCTTCGTGCCGCGGCGGAATGCTTCCCGCCCCCGGACGACGGTTTGTGCCGGCGCTTCGTCTGCCACCGCGTTCTCGATGATCGCCATCAGTTCGCCCTGCAGGGAGCGGTGGTTGCGCTCGGCCCTGGCGCGCAGCCTGTCCGCCAGCGGCTCGGGAACGTTCTTGATCGACAGGTTTATCGCCACGGGCTTCCTCCAGAACGGCTTCTTGATGAAGCCATTCTGGAGCCGAAACGGATCTGCGTCAATCAGTAGCGGTAGTGCTCCGACTTGTACGGCCCGCTCACCGGCACGCCGATGTAGGCCGCCTGCTGCTCCGTCAGGGTGGTGAGCTGCGCGTTCAGCTTCTTCAACTGCAACCGCGCCACCTTCTCGTCCAGGTGCTTGGGCAGGGTGTACACGTCGATCGGGTACTTGCCCGAATCGCGCTCGGTCCACAGTTCGATCTGGGCGATCGTCTGGTTGGCGAAGCTCGACGACATCACGTAGCTCGGGTGGCCGGTGGCGCAGCCGAGGTTCACCAGCCGTCCCTTGGCCAGCAGGATGATGCGCTTGCCGTCGGGGAAGATCACGTGGTCGACCTGCGGCTTGATCTCCTCCCAGCGGTACTTCTCGACCGAGGCGACGTCGATCTCGTTGTCGAAGTGGCCGATGTTGCAGACGATCGCCTGGTCCTTCATCCGCGCCATGTGATCGTGGGTGATCACGTGGTAGTTGCCGGTGGCGGTGACGAAGATGTCGGCCTTGTCGGCGGCATAGTCCATGGTCACCACGCGGTAGCCCTCCATCGCCGCCTGCAGGGCGCAGATCGGGTCGATCTCGGTGACCCAGACCTGCGCCGACAGCGCGCGCAGCGCCTGCGCCGAGCCCTTACCCACGTCGCCGTAGCCGGCCACCAGTGCGACCTTGCCGGCCACCATGACGTCGGTGGCGCGCTTGATGCCGTCGACCAGCGACTCGCGGCAGCCGTACAGGTTGTCGAACTTGGACTTGGTGACCGAGTCGTTGACGTTGATGGCCGGGATCTTCAACTCGCCCTTGGCGTGCATCTGGTACAGGCGGTGCACGCCGGTAGTGGTCTCCTCGGTCACGCCGCGGATCGCCGCCAGCTGCTTCGAGTACCAGCCGGGCTGTTCCGCCAGGCGCTTGCGGATCGCGGCGAACAGGATGCGCTCTTCCTCCGAGCCCGGCTTGTCCAGCACCGAGGCGTCCTTCTCGGCTTTCGAGCCCAGGTGCAGCAGCAGGGTGGCGTCGCCGCCGTCGTCCAGGATCATGTTCGACGGCTGACCGTCCGGCCATTCGAAGATGCGGTGGGTGTAGTCCCAGTAGTCCTCCAGCGTCTCGCCCTTAACTGCGAACACCGCGGTGCCGCCGGCGGCGATGGCGGCCGCGGCGTGATCCTGGGTCGAGAAGATGTTGCAGGACGCCCAGCGCACCTGGGCGCCGAGCGCCTTCAGCGTCTCGATCAGCACCGCGGTCTGGATGGTCATGTGCAGCGAGCCGGTGATGCGCGCGCCCTTGAGCGGCTGGCTGGCGGCGTATTCGTCGCGGATCGCCATCAGGCCCGGCATCTCGGTCTGGGCGATGGCGATCTCCTTGCGGCCCCATTCGGCCAGCCCGAGATCGGCGACGCGGAAATCCTGCTTGATGTCAGCCACAGTGTTCATGTCGTGCTCCTCGACAATTGTGGCCGGCGGGATGCTCACCTGCGCATCCCGTGCCCGGCACGGGTTGTAGGTGAGCGCCGTTCTCAAGAATGTCCGAGCCTGGCGGGCGAGAGATCAGCGCGGCCCGTCGCAGCGCTCCTCGGACGAGGGGCGGATTATAGCGGCCGATCGCCAGGGCGAAAAGACGGGCGGTTCCAGCCGGGCGGTTCCTGCTCCGCCGGCAGAAGGTCAGCCCACCCCGCGCTGCCTCAGCAGGGAATCGACGCTCGCGGCGAGTTGGTCCAGATCCGGCACGGCGCCGTTCGGGGTCACGCGATCCACCACCTCGGGCAGCAGTTGCGACAGGCCCTGCGAAGCTTCCGCCTCGCTGATCCCGGCCTGGCGGGCGATCTGCGCGAGCGTATCGTTGCCGAACACCTGTGCGATTGCGTCCGGCGGGATCGGCTGATTCTGGCCGGTGCTGACCCAGGAGTTCGCCTGCTCGGCGTAGCCGGCGCGCTGGAACTGCTCCAGCAGGCTACCGAGCCCTCCCATTCCACTGGCGTTGCCTGCGCGGCCGCCCAGCATCCCGCCGAGAATGTCCCCGAGCCCGCCACCGCTTTGCGTGCCGCGCCCGCCGAGCATGCCGCCCAGCACGTCGCCGAGCCCGCCGCCGCCGGAAGCCGCGGCCTGACCGCCCTGGCGGTTCATCAGCATGCCGAGCACGATGGGCAGCAGCGCCATGAGCGCGCTGTTGCCGCCTGCGCCTGGCTGCGCCTGGCGCGGCGCGGGCTGCCCCATCGCGTTGCCGAGCACGCCGCCCAAGATGCTGTCCAAGAGTCCCATGGCTGTCGTCCTTTCCTTTGGTGGATTCGCGATTCGGCGCTTGCAGACCTGCGTCCATGATAGCGCCCTGCCGGTCGGCCGGGCTCTGCGCCGGATTTTCCGGGCTGGCCGGACGCTGGTAAGATTCTTACTGGACACGGTATTACTTCGGAGCCGATCATGCGCATCACCAGCAAAGGCCAGGTCACCATCCCCCAGGCCATCCGCGAGCAGGCCGGGCTGCGGCCGGGCAGCGAGGTCGAGTTCGTAATCGAAGGCGGCAAGGTGGTCATCAGGCCGGTGCAATCCGCCGGCCGCACCTGGGCGCGGGAGGCGCTGGAACGTGCCCGCGGCAGCGGCAACGAGCCGATGTTCAAGGGCTGGACCACCGACCAGATCATGCAATTCCTGCGCGGCGACGACTGATGCCGTCCCGATCCCGCCGTTCGCACCGCGCGGCCGAGCCCTCGGCCGTCTATCTGGCGCCGCGCCCGGTGATGGTGGACAGCAACGTGCTGATCGATGTCATCGACAACGATCCGCGCTGGGCGGAATGGTCGCTGGTGCAACTCGAAGCGGCGATGCTCGGCGGCGGTCTGGTCATCAACCCCATCATCTACGCCGAGCTCGCTGCGGGCTTCGCCGACGTCGAGACGCTGGAGGCGGCGATCGCTCCCTTCGGCCTGCTGCGCGACCCGCTGCCCTGGGAAGCCGCCTTCATGGCCAGTCAGGCCTACAAGCGCTACCGCCGGCAAGGCGGCACCAAGCGTTCGCCCATGCCCGACTTCTACATCGGCGCCCACGCCAGCCTCGCCGGTTACCGCCTCCTGACGCGGGACGCGCGCAGGTACCGGGAGCACTTTTCCAAACTGGAACTGATCGCGCCCAACTGATGCGACCAGTGGGGCTACGTTTTCAATCCGCGAACAAGTCTGTCACCCGCAATTCCGGCCCGTCCGCGCTCAGCAGGCGCAAGGTTTCGCCCAGGGTGGGGCGGTGGATGCGGCGGTAGTCGCCTTCGGCGGGCTCGCGGTGGATGCTCAGGCTGCGACCGGCGACGTCAACCAGCCAGCATTCTGGAATGCCGTGGCGGGCGTAGAGAGGGAGCTTGACGTCGCGGTCGATCTCCAGCGTGGTGTCGGCGACTTCGATCAGCAGCAGCACGTCGGCCGCCTCGGGGTGGGCGGCGGCATAGCTGCGGTCGCGCACCACGGCGATGTCGGGCTGGGGTTCGCTGAGTTCGCCGAGCCGGATCGGGTTCTGGACGCGGACGCGGTAGCCGACGGGCAGGCGGCGCACCAGAAGTTGCGCGATCACGTCCACGAGGTTCGCATGCCTGCTTCCGATCGGCGCCATGTCGATCAACTCCCCTTCGATCAGTTCCACCCGATCGGTTTCATCCAGCAGGCCGCTGCCGAGCATGCGTTCCACATCGGCCACGGTCCAGCGGTGATGAGCGAGCTGTGCTGCAATGGGTCTGCGTGCTGTGCTGATTGTGCTCATGGTCGGCTCCCGAGTCCTGCCGCGGACGATTCTGCCCGACGCGGTATGCCCCGCGCAACGCTTCGGCCCGGAAAGTCAGCGCTCAGGAAGCACCACAGCACTTCTTGTACTTCTTCCCGCTGCCGCAGGGACAGGGGTCGTTGCGGCCGACCTTGGGGGCGGCGTGCACCAGCGGCGCCTGGGCGGGTTCGCCGTAGCGGTTGACATACGGAT
>DATMWM010000424.1:0-4825 GCA_035562535.1 Rhodocyclaceae bacterium
TTCATCTCGATCGTGCCGGGCATCGCCTTCATCCTGGCGATCGCCTTCGTGGTGCGCTGGGGACTGGACCCGGTGTTCGCCAACTGGGGCAAGGCGGTCAAGGACGCCGGCATCCTGTCCTGGGACTTCGCCCGCATCTTCAACCTGAACTACGTGGTGCTCGGCATCATCATCGGCATCGTCGTGGTCAACGTGCTGAAGATCCCGGAGTGGGCCGCCAACGGCGTGCGCACCGCGCGCTTCTTCTTGAAGACCGGCGTCATCCTGCTCGGCACGCTCTACAGCCTGGGCGAGCTCGCCCAGCTCGGCTTCCTTTCCGTGATCATGATCGGCATCTTCGTGCTCGGCTCGGTCGGCATGGTGCTGTTCATGGGCAAGCGCATGGATGCCGGCAATTCGATGACCGGCATCCTGTCCGCCGGCGTGGGCGTGTGCGGCGTGTCGGCTGCGGTGGCGGCCGCGCCGGTGGTGCAGGCCAAGGCGGTGGAGATCGCCTACACAATCGGGACCATTCTGATCTGGGGCGTGGGCTGCATGTTCATCTTTCCGACCATCGGCCACATCCTCGGCATGGGCCCGGTGCAGTTCGGCGCCTGGGCCGGCACGGGGATCCTCAACTCGGCGCAGGTGGCCGGCGCGGCGCTAGCCTTCGACCCGAACGGCATCGAGACGCTGAAGGTGGCGGAGATCTTCAACATCACCCGCGTGCTGTTCCTGCCGATCATCGTGCTCTGGCTCGCCGCCTGGTACGTCAAGCACGAGGTGGGGGCGCAGAAGGTGCAGCTTTCCCAGGTGCTGATCAGCAAGTTCCCGATCTTCGTGCTCGGCTTCATCCTGATGTTCGCGCTGAGTTCCATGGGCGTGTTCGCGCCGACCGGCCACTACCAGGGCAAGTACTTCAGCAGCGAGCAGGTGAAGGAGGACAACCTGCTGCGGCCGAAGGAAGTGCGCGCGCTGGAAGCCGAATTGCCCAAGGTGACCGACGCGGCGCAGGCGCAGGCGTTGCGCGAGCTGATCGCCAGCCGCAAGCTCACCAGCCGCGCGCAGGACGACACGCTCAAGCACGTCGCCAAGATCAAGGGCATCGAGCCGCTCGCCAAGAGCGCGATCGAGAAGGCGAGCAAGGTGGCCTGGCACGATTCCAGGATCATCCGCGCCTACCGCGACTGGATCGCCTGGCTGTTCGCCTTCGGCCTCATCGGCTTGGGCATGCAGATCACCGTGGCGGCGCTGAAGCAGGCCGGCGGCAAGCCGCTAATCATCGGCGGCGTGGTCGGCACGGTGAAGGCGGTCGGCTCGCTGATCGTGGTGCTACTGTTCGTGCGCGAATTCATTTGAGCGGTTGCGAATGAATCTACTGCGCGTCCCGAGTGCTGCGTTGCGCGGTGCTCGCTTCCTCGCCTATCCACGTGATATGTCTCGTCGCTGCGCTCCGCGCGCCTTGCCCTCGGGCCGCTCGCGACGATTCCTTCGCAACCTACGGGAGAACTGAAATGGCAGAAAACAAGTTCGAGCGGGGCACCAGCCTCACCATCTTCAAGAGCGACCGCTTCGAGGACCTCGGGGCGCTGGTGGCGGCTTTCCTGATCGCCATCGGCGTGGTGATGTTCGTCGGCAAGTAGTCGGCCCGGCCGGCCGGGCGCCCCGCGCGAGCGGGGCGCGAACCGGCCGGGTTGCCGGGGCAGCCGCCGGCGCCTACTTCATCGCCGGCGCCGGATCACCGCGCCGGCAGCGCCGTCCACGACGGGTCGGGATCGAAACGGGTCATAGCCTGTGCGATGGCTGTCGTGTTCGGCCCCAGATACTTCTGGTAGACGACCCCGTCCTGGTTGACGATGAAGGCCATCAAGCCGGTCTCGCCGGGGCGGGCGGGCCAGGCAACCGCGGCGAAGCCCCCGGTCATGCGGCCATCTTTCACGTAGCTCTTGGCGCCACCCGGCGCGGCCTTGCCCTGCGACTTGAGGATGCGGAAGCGGTAGCCGTGGTAGCCGTCCTTCAGGTCTTTGGTCTCGAGCAGCGGCCCCGCCGGGCTTTCAGGCTCGCCTTCCGGCACGGGCCAGTAGAGCCCGTCACGCTTGCCCGGCGAGCTGAGCATTCTTTGCGCGAATTCGCGCACGCCCTTGCCGTCGCGATCCTTCCCGGCATATTCCTGCTGCGCGTCCACATAGGCGCGCAGGGTTTCGATGGCGGCCAGTTCGTTGCGGCCGATGCGGCGAGTGCGCATTTCCGCCTCGCCCGCTCTGGCGTCGAAGACCCAGCCCTGGCCGGTGCGCACCATCGGTATCGGCAAGGTCCAGCCCGTGCTCAGTTCGAGGCGCGCCACCTTGTCGCCGTCGTTCAGGATGCGGTGCCCCCGGGCCCAGGCGCCGAGAAAGGCCAGGCGATCTTCCGAGGAAAGCTGGTCGAGCGGCAGCAGCTCGTCGGACTTGACGCCGAGAACCTCCCTGAGCGCGACATCGTCATTGCGCGCCAGGCCATCGACCAGCGACTGCACGGCGGTCTCCGGGGAGTCAAAGGTCTTCTGCGCACCGGCGCCGGCCGGGGCCGACAGCGCCAGCGCGAACAGCAGCGCCGCCGCGCCCTTCAAGCATCGATTGCTCATCGTTCGATCTCTCATCATCGGCCTCGTCACTATCGATTGCGCAGCCGCTGGGCGGCGGCGCCAGCGTCCACCTGCCGTCCGCCTGCGGCCTGTCGCTGGGCGGCCAGGCTGGTGTTGCCGCGGTCGGCCTGTTGCCGGGTCCGGCGGCCGTCGTCGGCGCCGCGCAGGGCGTTGTCGCGGTTGATCTGGGCGGCGCGGTTCTCCACCTGATTTCGATCGATACTGGCGACCCGGTCCCGTGCCTGGCTGCGGTCGACGCCGGCGGCCCGCTCCTGCACCTGGCTGCGGTCGATGTTGGCGGCCCGCTCTCGTACCTGGCTGCGGTCAACATCCGCCGCACGGTCCCGCACCTGGCTTCGATCGACATTGGCGGCCCGCTCCCGTGCCTGGCCGCGGTCAACCTCCGCCGCACGGTCCCGCAACTGGCTGCGGTCGACTTCGGCGGCCCGCTCCCGTACCTGGCTGCGGTCTACCTCCGCCGCACGGTCCCGCAACTGGCTGCGGTCGACGGCGGCGGCCCGGTCCTGCACCTGGCCGCGGTCGATGGCAGCCGCGCGGTCGCGCAACGTGCCGTCGCTGCCGGCGGCCGGGAGTTGCGGAATCTGACTGCGGTCGATGTTGCGCAGCGCGTCGCGGTCGAGATTCTCGGCGCCGACGCGGTCTGCCAAGGCGGCCCTCGCCTGCGCCCGTTGATCCAGGCGGCCACGGTAGTCCTCGCGTCCGCCGCCGATGTTCTGCAGCACCCGGTCGCGCGTCACGCTGTCTCGGTAGGGAACGCCGCGCCGGTTGCCGGGATTGTGGTTCCAGTTCACGTTGCGATCGTTGGAAGTGATCCTGTTGTTGACGTTGACGTTGTTCCAGCGGTTTACGTTGATCGTCACATCGCGCCGGCCCCAGTGGACGCCGCCCCACAGGGCGTTGGAGACGCCGATGCCGACGCCCCACCAGATGGCCGCGCCGACCGGATTCCAGACGAATCCCCAGCGCGGAGGCGGCGGGAAGAAGAAGGGTGGAAACAGCGGGTGCCACCACGGACCGAAGACGTAGACCGGGTTGTAGATCGGCACGAACACGACCTGCGGATTCGCCGGGGCGATGGTGATGATCTGCGTCGGCGGGGGCGGCGCGGTGACGACTATGGTCTTCGGTGGCGGCGGCGCCGGTTCGATTACGATGATCTGCTGTTCGTTGGTGCCCAGGTTGCCGGCGTCCTTTGCCTTGGCGCGCAGGAACTGCACGGAGTCCATGACGTCGTTCGGCTGGCCGAGGAAGGCATCGCCCAGATCGCGCACCCAATCGGGTTTTTCGCCGAGCATGGCGAGCACCTGCGGGAAGGCGACAAGCGACTGCACGCTGGGGTCCCAGGGCTTGTCCTGCACGGCCTTCACGGCGGCATCGCCTTCCAGGCTGCGGTTGGCGAGCGCCCAGTCGACCGCGTCCGCGACATCCTTCGGATAGGTGGTCGCCATCAGCACCTGCGCCAGCAGCGCATCGGGAAAGAGGGCGATCGGCGCCAGCATCTGGTCGAGCTGCTCGACGGTGAATTTCGGCGGGTCGGCGGCCCGTACCGGGACGGCGGACAGCAGGAGCACGGACACAAACAGCGCAGCGAAACCGCGCAGGATCGAAGTCATTTGCAAGTCTCCTCTACGGCAATACGGGGCATGACCAAGCGGGGTGCTCACTGTCCGGTTCGACACGCGAGCAGCCGCTCAACAACGCTTCAGACCGCGGCTGCACACGATCGGCCAACCTGGGTGCCGCGAGCTACTCCGAGTAAGGGGATGGGCCGGGCACCGGCGCAGCATCGGCCAGGATGAAGAGCAGCACGTTGCCGGGCTCCGACGTGGCGTCGCTGCGCAGGCTGCCGACAATGCCGTTGACCGGGCTGGTGTACTCGGCCACCACTTCGCCGAAAGCATTGCGCTGGATGGCCACTTTTTGTCCTGGTGTGACCTTGGCATTCAGCTTGACCAGCAATTCGATGAATCCACCGTGGGTGGTCAGCACGGGGACCGCGTTCTTCCCGATGTAGACGTTGGCATCGACTGCGGTGCGTCCGATCGCACCCGGGATCACGCCATAGTGCTTGAACACGTTCATCGTACCTTCGACGAACATGGGAATCATGTCGAGATCCAGCCGCCGCGCCGCGCCCACTTCGGGCGTGAAACAGGGAATGCCCGCATCGACGTAGGCGTTGTGCAGCACACCAGGGTAGAC
>DATMWM010000425.1:0-4091 GCA_035562535.1 Rhodocyclaceae bacterium
AGCGAGATCGGCTTGCCGATGAAGTCGGAAAGCATCGCCAGCGACTGCGATTCCTCGTCCAGGAACAGGTCCACCACCACCGGGGCGGCGATGATGCGGAACTCGCGCGCGTTGAACTGGCGCGCCTCGCGCAGCAACTCGCGCAGGATCTCGTAGCCGACCGTGCGCGCGGTCTTGACCTCGCCGCGGCCGCTGCAGACCGGGCAGGGCTCGCACAGCACGTGCGCCAGCGACTCGCGGGTGCGCTTGCGGGTCATCTCCACCAGGCCGAGCGCGGTGAAGCCGCTCACCGACATGCGGGTATGGTCCTTGGCCAGCGCCTTCTGGAACTCGGCCAGCACCGCCTGGCGGTGCTCCTCGTTCTCCATGTCGATGAAGTCGACGATGATGATCCCGCCCAGGTTGCGCAGCCGAAGCTGGCGGGCGATCGAGTGCGCCGCCTCCAGGTTGGTCTTGAAGATCGTGTCGTCGAAGTTGCGAGAGCCGACGAAGCCGCCGGTATTCACGTCGATCGTGGTCATCGCCTCGGTCTGGTCGATGATCACGTAGCCGCCGGATTTGAGCTCCACCCGCCGGCCGAGCGCCTTCTCGATCTCGTCCTCGACCCCGTACAGGTCGAACAACGGCCGCTCGCCGGTGTAATGCTCGAGCAGCGGCGCCACCTGGGGCGTGTATTCCTCGGCGAAGGCCTTGAGCTTGGCGTGGTTCTCCCGCGAGTCGATCAGGATGCGGGTGGTGTCCCGGGTCACCAGATCGCGCAGCATGCGCTGGCCGAGGTTCAGGTCCTGGTAGAGCACCGCCGGCGGGCTGGCACTGCGTGCGTTGTGCTGGATCTCGGCCCAGGTCTTGCGCAGGTAGGCGATGTCGCTGGCGAGTTCCTCGTCGCTGGCGTTCTCGGCCATGGTGCGCACGATGAAGCCGCCGTTCTCCTCGGCCGGCACCAGCCGCTGCAGCCGGGTGCGCAGCGATTCGCGCTCGGCCTCGTTCTCGATGCGCTGGGAGATGCCGATGTGCTTCTCCTGCGGCAGATACACGAGCAGCCGGCCGGCGATGCTGATCTGGGTGGACAGGCGCGCGCCCTTGGTGCCGATCGGGTCCTTGAGCACCTGCACCAGCATGTTCTGGCCCTCGCCGACCAGGCGCTCGATTGGCCGGGCGGGCTCGCCGTTGTGCCGCGCCTCCCACAGGTCGGCGATGTGCAGGAAGGCGGTGCGCTCCAGGCCGACGTCGATGAATGCCGACTGCATCCCGGGCAGCACGCGCACCACCCGGCCGAGGTAGATGTTGCCGACCAGGCCGCGGCTGGCGGTGCGCTCCATGTGCAGTTCCTGCACCACGCCCTGGTGCATCACCGCGACCCGCGTCTCCTGCGGGGTGAAATTGACGAGGAATTCTTCGCTCATGGTCGGGGGGTCGCCGGAAACCGGCCGCGATCGGTCCGGGGCGGGCATTCTAACCCGCGCCGCTCACAGCACGTGGCCGAAGCGCCCGAGCAGGATTCCGGTCTCGTAGAGCGGCAGACCCATGATCCCGGTGTAGGAGCCGCGGATCTCGCGCACGAACAGCGCTGCCCGCCCCTGGATGCCGTAGGCGCCGGCCTTGTCCATCGGCTCGCCGGTGAGCACGTAGCGCCGGATCTCTTCGTCGGCGAGCTCGCGGAAGCTCACCTCGCTCGCGCTCAGGGTCTCCTCCAGGCGGTCCTCGTCGGCGACCGCCACCGCGGTGAGCACGCGGTGGGTGCGGCCAGAGAGCCGCCGCAGGATGGCGGCGGCGTCCTGCGCATCGCGCGGCTTGCCGATGATCTCGCCGTCCAGTTCCAGGGTCGTGTCCGCCGCCAGCACCGGGTGCTGCACCAGCCGGCGCAGGAACACCCGCTCCGCCCCGCCCAAGGCCTTGATTCTGGCCACCCGCCGCACGTAGTCCAGGGCAGGCTCGCCGGGCAGGGCGTCCTCGGCCACGTCCGCGTCGGCGCGCTCGCCACCGCGGAAAACCAGCAGTTCGAAATTGACGTGGATCTGGTGCAGCAGTTCCCGCCGGCGCGGGCTGCGCGAAGCCAGGTAGATGCGCGGCGAGAGGACGGTCATTCTCGGTGGTAAGGATGGTTCTTCAGCAGGCTCATGGCCCGGTAGAGGGCTTCGGCCAGCACCACGCGCACCAGGGCGTGCGGCAGGGTCAGGCTGGAAAGCCGCAGGCTCTCGTCGGCCGCCGCCTTCAGCCCTGCATCCAGGCCGTCCGGCCCACCGATGACCAGGGCCACGTCTTCGCCGCCGGCGAGCCAGGCGCGCAGCCGGTCGGCGAGCCCGCGGGTCGACACGTCCTCGCCGCGCTCGTCCAGCACCACCAGGCGGCGGCCGCGCGGCAGCGCCTGCTCGATGCGCGAGCGCTCGGCGGCCAGCAGCGCGGCCACCGGCCGCCCGGTGGTTCGCGGTTCGGGACGGATCTCGGCAAGCTCGACCGGCGCCTCGCGCGGCATGCGGCGGGCGTAGTCCTCGAAAGCCTGGTCGACCCAGGACGGCATGCGGGTGCCCACCGCCACCACCAGCAGCCGCATCCGCGGCTCAGGCCGCCGAGGCGGCGGATTCGGCTTCGGCGGCCTTGCGGCGCGCCGCCGCCGGCTTGGCGGTCCACAACTCCTCGAGGTTGTAATAGCTGCGCGCCGCGGGCTGCATGATGTGGACCACGATGCTGCCGAGGTCCACCAGGACCCAGTCCCCGCTGTCCTCGCCCTCGACGCCGATGACGCTGCCTCCGGCCGCTTTCACCTTGTCATGGACGTTGCGCGCCAGCGCCTTGGTCTGGCGGGCCGAATCCGCGCTGGCGATGACGATGCGCTCGAACAGGGAAGACAGCTTGGCGGTGTTGATGACCTCGATGTCGTGCGCCTTGATGTCCTCCAGCGCGGCGACCACGATCTTCTGCAGCTTCCTAAGGTCCATTCGATCCGACGGCATATAGGGAATGCCGGCCAATATAATCGAGAACCGAATCGGGGATCAAATAGCGCACGCTGCGCCCCGAGGCGATCCGTTCCCGGATGTCGCTGGCGGAGATGGCCAGCGGCGTGATCGCGAACTCGACGATCGCCCCCGCCGCCGCGGCGCCCAGGCTAACGGAATCCGGCCGCCGGCGCGCCGCGAACTCTTCCGCCAGCGCCCCGGGCAGCGTGCCGGCGTCGATCGCGTAGCCGGGCCGGCTGGCCACCGCGACGTGGGCCAGCCCGAACAGGTCCCGCCAGCGGTGCCAGGCCGGCAGCCCGAGGAACGCGTCGGCGCCCATCAGCAGGACCAGCGGCTGTTCCGGGCCGAACTGCGCGCGCAGGCGCTCCAGCGACACCGCGGTGTAGCTGGGCGCCGCCGAGCGGACCTCGGCGGCGTCGACCGCGAAGCCGCCGTTTCCCGCCACCGCCAGGCGCACCATGGCCAGCCGGTGCGCGCCGGATTCTCGCGGCGGCCTGCGGTGGGGCGGTTGCCCGGCAGGCAGCCAGACGACGCGCTCCAGGCCGAGCGCCTCGCGCGCTTCCTCCGCGAGGCGCAGGTGGCCCAGGTGCACCGGATCGAAGGTTCCGCCGAGCAGGCCGATCGGCCGCGGATCAGACGGTGACATCGGCCGTCGGGGGCGCGAACACTTCCCGGTAGCTCACGTAGATGCTGGCGAACAGGGTCGGCATCAGCACGAAGATCATGGCCAGGGACACGGCGGCGCCGACCAGCGTGCCCGCCGCCCCGGGCAGCACGCTCACGGCCGCCCGCAGCAGGGCGGGAACGACCGCGCTGAGCGCCACGACCGACGCGCCGTAGACCGCGAAGGCCGGCCAGTTGCGCAGCACCGCGACGATGCTGAAGAACAGCGCCTTCAGCGGCGGCACGTCGTTCCAGGCGACCAGCATGGGTGCGAACCAGAACGAGAGCACCAGCGGCAGGGTGAGCAGCGCGGCGGTATAGAGCAGCGACATCAGTTCGGCGTCGCGGGCCGCGTCCTCGGCCGCTTCGGCGCCGGCGCCGGTAAGTTCCAGCAGCGCCCCGCCGTTCAGCGCGAAGAGCACGCCCACCATCACGACCACGCAGAGCAGGTAGATCCCGCCGAGCTTGAAC
>DATMWM010000426.1:0-25119 GCA_035562535.1 Rhodocyclaceae bacterium
CTCCGCGGCCTCCCCGGGCCGGGCGATCTCCAGGCGGTGGTAGCCGGTCTGGCTGAGGTCCGGCAGCGGCAGCACGTGGCGGCGCATGAGGAGGCCATCGACGCGGTGCTCCCCGGCCTGCGCGAGGTCCCGGGGCACGAACCGCCCGCCGCGCTGCGCGCCGTCCTCGGTCGCCAGCCGCCACTCGAAGCCCTGGCCGGCGGCGTCCGCGGAGACGGTCACTTCGACCGAACAGGATTCCGGCGAGCCGGCGCGCACCACGCGCACCGGCGGCAGCATGCGCCGCCAGTCCCGCGCCTCGCGCTCGTGCAGCGCTCGGGCAAGCTCGGCCTCGTTTCCGGCCGGCACGTGCATGGCGGCGAGCAGCGCGCGCAGGCTGGGCTCGGGCACGACGCGGTGCACGCCGCCGATCTGGTGGTAGTCGCGCGCGATGCCGTATGCCGCACAAATCTCGTCCAGGCCGTCTCGATCCGCCATGCGGAGTCCTTTGCGGTTGCGGGAGTGCGCGCAGTCTACCCGCAAACCGCTGCCGCACGCGGCGGCCTGGAAGCTCGCCCGAAGGCTAGCGGCTGAATTCGAACGCCATGGCCTCGGCGTCTTCGTCGTCCGCCTGCTTGACGCCGTAGTACTTGTCGTCGAGCTTGAAGATCACCCGGCACCACTGCTCGGTTCGCTTCGGCCAATCCAAGGTGACGCAGTATTTCCCGTTGTCGCCGATATGCCAGTTGCCCTGCGCCTGGAAGTTGCGCATGCGCGGCGTGGTGGTGTTCGGGTCGAAGCCGGAGGCGACGAATTTGCCGTCTGCATTGTTCTCCCAGCGCCGGACGACGTCCCGCCCGCCGAGACTCATGACCTTGGCCCCGGGCAGGAGCTGATTGACCTCCTCGGGCGTCAAGCGCTTCGCGCCCTTGGCGAGAACGTCGCGCAGCTTCAGGCCGGACGATTCCTGGGCCGAGGCCGACAGGGCCGCACCGAGGAACGCAACCGCCAGGACGGATGCCAGGCCGCGCAGCGCGGCCGTCTTGCGTGCGTATGTCTTGTCCATCTTGTCCTCCTTGCGTGTGGTCCGACCGCGACCTGCGCTCCACGCCCGGCACGAGGCGGGCGTCGCGGGCGCGGCGAACCCGGCCAAGGTAGGACCGTGCGCGCGTTCGCGCCATGCGATCCGTCAGACCGGCGCAGGCTGTCGGCACCGGCCTGTGGGGAGCGCTTCCGGTCGCGCGCCCCAAACCGCCGGTTTGCCCCGATAATGCGCCGGTGACCTGGCCGGCGCCTGCCGGCATTCCAACCGAACCCGTGCGGTCCGCGCCATGAACGTACCCGGTCTCAGCCAGCTGATCGATCCGTCCTACCTGCTCGCCGCGGCGGTCGCCGCGCTGCTCAGCCTGATCCTGTGCATCGCCGCCTTCCAGGCGCTGTTCAGGGGCCGCTTCCTGCTCTTTTCGCTGCGCGCGGCGGTGGGCGGAGCGATGCTCGCCGGGGCCATCGCGGTGTGGGGGATCGCCGTCGGCATCCACGGCTACCGCGCGCTCGCCCAGGAGGAAGTCGCCGCCCGCATCGCGATCACGCCGCTCGCGCCGCAGCGCTTCGAGGCGGCGGTCACCCTGGCCGACGGCCGCACGCAGCGCTACGAACTGGCCGGCGACGAGGTGTACGTGGACGCCCACATCCTGAAGTGGCGCCCGGAGGCGAGCCTGGTCGGCCTGCGCACGGTCTACGAACTCGACCGGATCACCGGCCGCTACCGCGAAATCGACCAGGAACGCAGCCAGCCGCGCAGCGTGCATGCGCTCGGCGAGGCGAAGCCCTTCGACCTGTTCGACCTGCGCCGCCGCTTCGACTTCCTCGCGCCGCTGGTGGATGCCCAGTACGGATCGGCGACTTTCTATCCCGCCGGCCACGCCGGCGAGATCGAGGTGCGTGTCTCCCATACCGGCCTGCTGGTGCGGCAGGCCGAGGCGGCCGGGAGCCGCTGAGCGCCGCGCCGCCCGGAGCCCGAGGACACATCGTGGTCGTCCTGCAGATCAGGCTGAGCAGCGCGCTGCGCGGCGACCTGCGCACCGGATGGATTCCGGACGACTCCCTGGGCGGGTACCTGTCTTCGCTGGGCGCAACGGTCGTGCACCAGCGCATCACCTTGCCGGAGGTGGATTTCGCCGACGGCCACCACGTCGAGAACGTGGCGGCGCTGCTGCTCGCGGCCAAGCGGCGCGGCTATGCGCGGGTCACGCTCCATCTCGACGATCCGCTCGCACGGCAGGCGCTGCAGGAGCGCTTCTACGACATCGCCTTCCTGGCCGGCGTCGAGGCGCGACTGGAGGGCGACGGCGCGAGGCTGACGGCCGCGTTCAGCGACGCCTACCCCGACCTCGAAGCCGCCCAGTCGGCCGGGGTGACCCGGGACATCATGCAGCGGATGCTGCACAGCATCGAAAACATCGCGCAGGCCAGGAGCCAGCCGGTCAGGCAGGATCCGACCAGCACCGACGCGCTGATCGCCCAGTTGCGGCAGGTGGTGCGCGAGATGGACAGCCTGTCGCCCGAGGAGCAGGCCGCCCGTTTCGCCGCCAGCGGGCGCTCCCGCATCGGGGAAATCGCCGAGGGCTTCGCCGCGCTGTATCTGGAACGGCGGAAAGCCCCGAATGCCCGGCGTGGCTGACCATCGGGCGATTCAGGACGCGGCGGGCCCCCGCGCGCCGCTCCTGCTGGACGAATCCCATCGCGGCGAGATCGCCCGCCACCTGCTCCTGCTGCCCGAAGAGCAGCGCTACACCCGCTTCTTCGGGGCCATGTCGGACGAGGCGATCGGTTCCTTCGTCGCCCGGCTGGACTTCGCGGACGACCTCCTCGTGGCGCTGCCCGGGGCGCAGGCCGGCGGGTTCCGCGGCGTGGTGCAGGCCTCGCGCCATGCGCCGGAAGCGTGGGAACTGGCCTTCTCGACCGCGCCCGCCTACCAGCGCCAGGGCATCGCGACCCTGCTCGGCCGCTGGATGGTCGAGCGCCTGGCGGCGGGCGGCGCCACTCAGGCGTACATTTTCTGCGCGCCGAAGAACATCGCCATGCGCGGGCTGGCCCGCAAGCTCGGCTTCTCGGTCCACGTCGAGGACGGCGAGGTCACGGCGCAACGCGCCCTGGGCGCCGGCGCCGCGGGCGAAGCCTGAGTTCCGGGCGAGGGCTTCCCGCTGAACGGGGGCCGGAATATGCTAGTGCCGGCCGTCCCGGACAAACCAACCAAGAGGGGAAAGCACACCATGGACATCTTCGTGATTCTCGTCGCCCTGGCGCTGGTCGCCACCGCCATCTCGCTGGTGCTGGGCATGCAGTCCATGGCGCGCGGCGGCGAGTACGACAAGCAGCACAGCGGCCGCTACATGAGGCTGCGCATAGTCTCGCAGGGGGCGGCCTTCGCCTTGCTGCTCCTGGCCCTGCTGGTCAAGGGGCTGAACTGAGGGTGCCGATGGCCGGAAGCCTGCGCGCCGGGCGGCGACGGATCGGCGCGCTGTTGATCCTGCTGGCGACCGCGCCGGCGGCGGCTTCGACCGGGTTGCCGCGGGAGCATATGCCGCAGGCCGCGATGTCGCTGGTGCGGGTCTACGCCGCCCGCGCCGCGGCGACCTCGGCGGCCTCGGCGATCGTGATCGCGCCGGGACGGGCGGTCACCAGTTGCCACGTGCTCGGTACGGCCAGGCAGGCCGCGGTCTCGCGCTCCGGGGAGGGCGTGCGCGCCGAGTTGCTGGCCGCCGACCGCCGCCACGACCTGTGCCTGCTGGGCAACGATGCGCTGCGCGCCGCGCCGGCCCGGATCGCGCCGGCCGCCTCGGTTTCCGTGGGCGACGCGGTGTTCGCCGTGGGCTACACGGCGGGCCGCTTCGCCTTCAGCGAGGGCCGAATCGAGGCGCTCTACACGATGGACGGCAGCCACGTGATCCGCACCAGTGCCGGCTTCGCGGCCGGCGCCTCCGGCGGCGGGCTGTTCGACCGCGAGGGCCGCCTGGTGGGCCTGCTCACCTTCTACCGTCGCGGCCCCGCCGGCTCGACCTACTTCGCGGTTCCGGCGGACTGGATCGGCGACCTGCTGGCCCAGGTCGACAGCCCATCGCCGCCCGACGACCGGACGCCGCCCTTCTGGTCGCCGGACACGCGGGATCCGCCGGCCTTTCTGACCGCGTTCGCGCTGGAAACCGAAGGAAACTGGGAGGAACTGGCGCGCTTCGCGCGCCGCTGGCTGGACGCCGAGCCCGGCTCCGCCGAGGCCCGGGCCGCCCTCAGCCTGGCCGGGGAACGGCAGGCCGGGCCGAACCGGTCCGACCGGGGCGAAGAGCCGCGCTGATCGCCCCCCCGTCGGATCAGGACGGCGGGACCCGGCCCAGGTCCTCTTCCCAGGAAATCGGCCGGGGCGCCTGCGCCAGCGCGCGGTTCACCCAGTCGATGTGCTCGTCCTCCTCGCGCATGAACTCCTCGGCCAGTTCCCTCACCCGCGCGTCGCTCGCGGCGTTGCGGATGTGTTCGAAGAAATCCTTGGCGCGGCGCTCGGCCGACAGCGCGATCTGCAGCGCGTGCCAGGGCGTCATCAGGTGGAAGATCAGGTCGTGCGAGACCGTCTCGGGCGGGCCGTCGTCCAGCCAGCTGTATTCCCAGCCCTGCAGTTGCGGCACTGGCACCCCGGCCGCGCGCCGCTCCAGCGCGGCGGCGTGTTCGCCCTCGACCTCGGCCAGGCTGGCGAACAGGGACGCGACCGCCTCGTTGCCGTGGTCGGCCATGTGCTCGGCGAACTCGCGGTAGCGCGCCACCGCCTCGCGCTCGATGGCCAGCGCGTGCGCATAGAAATCGCCGACCGACCGGATGGACCTCGATGCGTTCATTTCCATTGCCTCCTCACGGTTCCGCGCGGCCCTCCCGGGCGCACGCGTTTCGCGCCATTGTAGCCCGCAGTCATGACGCACGGGCCAGCGCCGCGTCCAGGCGCCGGGCGACGCTCAGCCGGACCACCGCGATGTGGGCGCGCAGGTTGTAGAGCTGGTCGGCGAACGCCAGCGGGATATGGGTGCGATTGACCGCCCGCTCGATGCGCTCCAGGTCGGCCTCCCACTCCTCCCGCGACCGGCTCTGCGGATTGGTTTCGACCTCGTACTCGATGTACTTCAGCTCGCCGTACCAGCGGTAGATGCGCGAGCGCACCCGCCAGGTGTAGAGCGGCGGGGTGATCTTGACCAGCGGGATGAGCAGAGCGATCAGCGGCAACAACATGACGAACACCCGGTCGATGAAGTTGGCCACCCAGAACGGCAGGTAGCGCTGCATGAAGGGCGGGCCGGACGCGTAGAAGCGCTCTGCCCGCGGGCTCATCGGAAAATCGACCCGTCCGGCGGCGGGGAACTCCCCGGCGTTCTCGAAGATGCCCGCCGCCGAGTGCACCTCGCGCATCGCCTGCAGCAGCAGGTCGAGCAGCGCCGGGTGGGTCCCATCGCGCGCCACCAGCGTCGCCACCGGCGAGACCAGCCGGACGTCGTTCGGCGGGATGTCGCGCTCGAAGTTGATCACGCCGCGCGGCAGCCTGACCTCCGACAGGTGCGGATAGCGCCGGGCATACGCCTGCGCCTGGGAAAAATCCATCAGCGCCAGGCCCGGCGTGTGCAGCAGCAGCCACACCGGGCCGGTGAACGGCGCGCCGACCACGAAGACCGCGTCCGCCTCGCCGCGTTCCAGGGCCTCGGCGGCCTGCAGCCCGGAGTACGGCAGCAGGGAAACCTTGTCGCCCAGTCCATGGGAATCGAGGATCTCCCGCGCCAGCGTGGCGGTGCCGCTGCCGGGCGCGCCGATGGCGATCCGCCGGCCGGCGAGCTGGTCGAGCCGGTTCAGGCCAGGCTCGCCGCGGTAGAACACCCACAGCGGCTCGAAGTAGAGACTGCCCAGCGATACCAGGCCGGAGTCGCCGCGGCCGACGCCGGTGCCGCCCTGGACGAAGCCGACGTCGACCTGCCGGGCCGGGTCGGCCAGACGGTCGAGGTTCTCGATCGAGCCGGCCGACGGCGTCTCGACCAGCCGGATGCCGAAGCGTTCCAGGATCGGCTTGTAGCGGGCGGCGTAGTGCTGGTAGGCGCCGCCGTCGCTGCCCGTGGTGATGACCAGTTCGTCCGGCGGCGCGGGCTTGATGAACTGGGCGGCAAACCAGAAACCGGCCGCCAGTACGGCCAGCGCGGGCAGTCCGACCACCAGCAGATCCCTGACCGAGATCCGCGCCAGCCGCTTCGATATCTTCACCACCGCAAACCCTCCTGAAGCATCCGGCGCCACCGCCTTGCCAGCGGCAGGCCGGCCCGAAAAGGGAAGCCGAATGATAAGTTCTTTTTTCGGGCGCTTTTCCGCCTTGAGGCGCCGGGGCGGTCGGTCTAGAGTCGGCTCCGGGGGCCTGCGCGACCGCCCCGCGTCCGGGCCGGCGGATGCGGGCTTCCTGCCCAAGAGCGAGATTGTTCCTTGTAGCGCCGCCCGAATCGGCTCCTAATGATCGCCGCGTCTCCACCGATAGTAGTCGTGTTCGTTCGGCCGGCCGGCGCCGTCGGCGCCGCCGCGGCGAAGGGTTCGGCCCAGGCAGGGAGCGGGTCTTGGATATCCGGCGAGGATTGCTCTTCGATTTGCGCCCGATGCACTCGGGCGCCTCGGAGGTTTGCGCCCCCGGCGAGGCATCGGGCGAGCTGGCGCCGCCGGTCTGCGGCGCGGACCCTGGCCGATTCACCGAGACCCCAGCGGTGGGCCCGATGAAAATCGTCCTGATCGACGACACCCCGAGCAACGTCAGGCTGATGCAGGCCATGGTCGCGCGGCTGGACGGCTGCGAGGCGATCAGCTTCTTCGACTCCGCCGAGGGTCTGGAATGGTGCCTGACGAACGTGCCCGACATCGTCATCGTCGATTACATGATGCCGGCGCTGGACGGGATACAGCTCACGCGCAGGCTGCGCGCCGCCGCCGACACCGCGCAGACGCCGATCCTCATGGTCACCGCGGTTCACGAACGGGAGGTGCGCTACGAGGCGCTGGAGTCCGGGGTGACCGACTTCCTCACCAAGCCGGTGGACAAGATCGAGTTCATCTCCCGGCTTAAGAACATGCTGGCGCTGCGCCGCAGCCACCTGAGCCTGGCAAGCCGGGCGCGCACCCTGGCCGAGGAGGTGCGCCGGGTGACCGCCGACGTCTACGAGCGCGAGCGCGAAACGATCGTGCGCCTGGCCCGGGCGGCCGAGTTCCGCGACCCCGAGACTGGCGCCCATATCGTGCGCATGGCGAACTATTCCAGCCTGATCGCGGTGCGCCTCGGTCTGCCCCGGCCCGACCAGGAGATGATCCTGCAGGCCGCGCCGATGCACGACGTGGGCAAGCTCGGCACGCCCGACCATATCCTGCTCAAGCCGGGCCGGCTGACCGCGCAGGAATACGAGCTGATGAAGCGCCATCCGTCCATCGGCTACGAGATCCTCAAGGACAGCGCCTCGCCGGTGCTGCGGGTTGCCGCCGAGATCGCCCTGTCCCACCACGAGCGCTTCGACGGCACCGGCTATCCGCTCGGCCTGGCCGGGCGCGAGATCCCGATCGTCGGCCGCGTCGTCGCGGTGGCCGACGTCTTCGACGCGCTGACCTCCGAGCGTCCCTACAAGCAGGCCTGGGAGATGGCGCGGGCGGTCGAGTACCTGCGCCTGGGACGCGGCTCGCATTTCGACCCGGACTGCGTGGACGCCTTCCTGACCGGCTGGAAGGACGTCATGGCGATCCGCGAGCGCTACCGGGACGGCTGAGCCGCGCCGCGCACCGCGCGCTCAGGCCGCGGCGCGCTTCTTCTGGATGAGTTCCACCTTGTAGCCGTCCGGGTCCTGGACGAAGGCGATGACCGTGGTGCCGTGCTTCATCGGGCCGGCCTCGCGCGTCACCACCCCGCCGCGGCCCCTGATCTCCTCGCAGGCGCGGTAGGCGTCGTCCACCTCCAGGGCCACGTGGCCGTAGGCGGTGCCCAGGTCGTAGCGGTCGACGCCCCAGTTGTAGGTCAGTTCCAGCACCGCGCCGTCGGCCTCGTCCTGGTAGCCGACGAAGGCCAGCGTGAACTTGCCGTCGGGATAGTCGCTGCGGCGCAGGAGCCGCATGCCGAGCACTTCGGTGTAGAACTTCAGCGAGCGCTCCAGGTCGCCGACCCGAAGCATGGTGTGCAGGATGCGCATGGCTTCTCCATCGTTTCAGAACTGCGGGATCGCGGCGGCCTGCCGGCGCAGCGCCTGGCGGGCCTGCCGGTAGTCCGGAAAGTAGCGCTCCACCGCCCGCCAGAAGCGGGGCGAATGGTTCATCTCCTCGAGATGCGCCAATTCGTGCGCCACCACGTAATCCACCAGGTCCGGCGGCAGGTGGATCAGCCGCCAGTTGAAGCGCACGCCGGTCTTGCGGCTGCAACTGCCCCAGCGTGTCTGCGCGTTCGACAGCGAGACCCGCGGCAGGCTCCCGCCGAGCGCCTCGCGGTGCGATGCCACCCGTTCGAGAAACAGCGAAAGGGCGCGCTGGCGCAGGCCCTGCCCGAGCAGGACGGCGGGATCGCTCCCGGTCCGCATCTGCAGGTCGATCCATCCGGCTCCCCAGACCACGCGGTCGGCGCCGCGGGCGATCCGCAGCGTCCAGTCCTCGCCGAGCACCGGCAGCCGCGCGCCGTCGCAGACCAGCAGGCGGCGCGGGCCGCTCTCGGCGCTCCAGGCATCCAGCTTGCGCAGGATCCAGTCGGCATTGGCCCGCAGGAAATCCTCGACCGCGGAGAACGGCGCGGACAGCGGCGCGCCGACGCGCAGCCCGCGGTGGTCCACCACCATGCCCAGCCTGCGGCGCCGGCCGCGGGAAAACACATAGGGGACGACGCGCGACCCGAGCAGGATGTGGCGCCGGTTCCCGACGGCACCGGGAGCAACGTGGAACGGAAGCTGGAGTTGCTCGGCGACGGACGCGGCCATGGAGACACCGGAGAGGGAAGGCGGCGCAATCATAAGAGCGCGGCCCCGGCCGGCGCAAGTCGCCGGCCTTTTGCAGCCGCGCGCCCTCCGCGACAGGGTAATATGCGCGTTTTTGCACGGCCACAAGCCGACCGGGCGGCGTTTGCCCGGATGCGGCCGGGACACGATCCACTTCAGGGGAGAAGACATGAGCGCGAAGAAATACGTATTTGCCTTCGAGGAAGGGAACAGCAAGGACAAGATGCTGCTGGGCGGCAAGGGCGCCAACCTGGCCGAGATGACCCAGATCGGGCTGAACGTCCCGCCCGGTTTCACCATCACCACCGAGGGCTGTCTCGCCTATCTGGAGAACAACAGCTCGCCCGCCGGCATGATGGACGAGGTCCGCCGCTACATGCAGGACCTGGAGAAGAAGACCGGCAAGGGCTTCGGTTCCCCGGACAATCCGCTGCTCGTTTCCGTGCGCTCGGGCTCGGCCATGTCCATGCCGGGCATGATGGACACCATCCTCAACCTCGGCCTGAACGGGAAGACCCTGGCCGGACTGATCAAGCAGACAGGCAATCCGCGCTTCGGCTACGACGCCTACCGCCGCTTCATCCAGCTATTCGGCAAGATCGCCATGGGCATCGCCGACGAGAAGTTCGACGAGGCGATGAACGAGGTGAAGAAGAAGCACGGCGCGCAGCAGGACGTGGAACTCGGCGCCGAGCAGCTCAAGGAACTGTCGCAGCGCTTCCTCGATATCGTCTCCACCGAGACCGGCAAGCCCTTCCCCGAGGATCCCTACGCCCAGCTGAATGTGGCGATCGAGGCGGTGTTCCGCTCCTGGATGGGCAAGCGCGCCATCGACTACCGCAGGCAGTTCAAGATCACCAAGGACATGGCCAACGGCACCGCGGTCAACGTGTGCACCATGGTGTTCGGCAACATGGGCAACGACTCGGCCACCGGCGTCGGATTCACGCGCAATCCGGGCACGGGTGCCAACGAGCCCTACGGCGAGTACCTGGTCAATGCCCAGGGCGAGGACGTCGTGGCGGGCATCCGCACACCGAAGCCGGTGACCGAGATGAAGAGCGAGATGCCGGCGCTCTACGACCAGCTGATGGAACTGCGCAACAGGCTGGAGTCGCACTACAAGGAGGTGCAGGACTACGAATTCACCATCGAGAAGGGGCGGCTGTACTGCCTGCAGACCCGCAACGGCAAGATGAATGCCCGCGCCATGGTCATCACCTCGGTGGAGATGTTCAAGCAGGGCATCATCAGCAGGGAGCAGGCGATCAACCGGGTCAACCCGCAGCTGCTGGAGCAGCTGATGGTTCCGCAGCTCTCGGCCCAGTTCAAGGCCGATCCCCTGGCCGTGGGCCTGCCCGCCTCGCCCGGCGCCGCCTCGGGCAAGATCGTCTTCGACGCCGACACCGCGGAGCTGCGCGGCAAGCTGGGCGAGAAGATCATCCTGGTTCGCGAGGAGACCAAGCCCGAGGACATCCACGGCTTCTTTGCCGCCCAGGGCATCCTCACCTCCCGCGGCGGCAAGACCTCGCACGCGGCGGTGGTGGCGCGCGGCATGGGCAAGCCCTGCGTCTCGGGCTGCGACGCGATCGAGATCGACGTGCGCGAGAAGCGCGCCAAGGTGGGCTCCACCATCCTCTACGAAAGCGACGTCATCACCATCGACGGCTCGACCGGCAAGGTCTATCCGGGCCAGATTCCGACCGTCGAAGCCGAGTTCTTCCCCGAACTGCAGGAACTGCTGGGCTGGGCCGACGGGGAGGCCCGGCTGAAGGTGTTCGCCAACGCCGACACGCCGCGCGACGCCGAGCGCGCGCGACGCTACGGTGCCATGGGCATCGGCCTGTGCCGCACCGAGCGCATGTTCAACGATCCGGACCGGCTGCCGATCGTCCAGGAGATGATCCTGGCCGAGAGCCCGGAACAGCGCCGCAATGCGCTGGACCGCCTGCTGCCGATCCAGCGCGCGGACTTCAAGGGCATCTTCAAGGCCATGGAAGGCTGCCCGGTGACCGTGCGCCTGCTCGATCCGCCGATCCACGAGTTCCTGCCCACCGCGGCGCAGCTGGAGTTCGAGATCAACCACCTGCGGGGCCTCAAGCGCGCGGCGCGCTCGATCAACGAGCTGCCCGAGACGCTCAAGCTTCTGGACAACGAACTGCACCAGCAGTACATCGCCAGCCTGGACGGCCTGCAGGCGGCCCTGAAGAAGTACCAGGACACCAACCGGGACGAGGACCTGCTGGCGAGGAAGGAGGCAATGCTCAAGAAGGTGTTCATCCTCTCCGAGGTGAACCCGATGCTCGGCCACCGCGGCGTGCGCCTGGGCATCACCTACCCCGAGATCTATGCCATGCAGATCCAGGCGATCCTCGAGGCCACCGCCGAATGCGTCAAGGAGGGCGTGGACGTCCACCCGGAAGTGATGGTGCCGCAGGTGTGCACCGTCGAGGAACTGAAGAAGGTGCACGAACTGGTGGTGAAGTCGCGCGCGGACGTCGAGGCCCGCTACGGCGTCAAGCTCAACTTCAAGTTCGGCAGCATGATCGAGGTGGTGCGCGCCTGCATGCGCGCGTCCCGCCTGGCCGAGGTGGCCGAATTCTTCTCATTCGGCACCAATGACCTGACCCAGGCCACGTTCTCCTTCTCCCGCGAGGACGCGGAGAACAAGTTCCTGCCGATGTACAACGAAGCCGCGATCCTCAAGGACAACCCCTTCGAGGTGCTGGACGTGAAGGGCGTCGGGCGGCTGATGCAGATGGCGGTGCTGTGGGGGCGCGAAACGCGTCCGGATCTGAAGGTTGGCATCTGCGGCGAACAGGGCGGCCATCCCGAATCGATCCTGTTCTGCCACCACATCAACCTGAACTACGTTTCGTGCTCCGGCCCGCGGGTGCCGATCGCCCGTCTGGCAGCCGCCCAGGCGAAACTGAACGAGGCCAAGTACGGCGCGAACATGTTCTCCTGATCACGCACAACGCCGCCGGGCCGGGGCCCGGCGGTTGCACGCCGCATTTGACGCCGGCCGAGTGCCGGCTTTTCTGTTTACGATGCCGCGCCTCTTGTCCGCTCCGCGGAACCGTAATACACTCGTCGGTATCGTATTACGGAGAACGCGATGAGCTCGCCGATTTCGGCCCGGATCGCAGACCGGCTGCGCCAGGATCTGGCGAGATACTGCGTCGAGCACGGCGTCAGCCAGACCGACGCGATCGCCGCCGGCCTCGATCTGCTGCTTGCCCGCCCGACGCCTGCCAGCCCGCTCACGCCCGAACAGGCGGCCGCCGGGCTCGCGCTGCTGGAGCGCGACCTTGCCGCGCGGCTGGCCGGGTTCGATGCCGAGGCGGCCGAGGAAGAGGGCCGGGATTGAATTTCGCCTACGTCGTCGACAACTCGGTCGTGACCGGCTGGTGGCACGCCGGCCAGGCAACCGAATACACCCGGGCCGTCCGCGACCTCATCCCCAGGTCGCGCATACACGCGCCACAGCTATGGACACTGGAATTCGCCAACGTCCTGCGCAAGCTCCGCGTCACCGGGCGGCTCACCGATGCCGACGTGGGCGCGATCATGGCGCAGGTCGGCGCGGCGCACATCATCGTCGAACCCCAGACCGAAACCGCGCCGGAACTGCTCGAACGGGCGCTGCGATTCGACCTGTCCGCCTACGACGCCGCCTATCTCGGCGTGGCCCTGCGGCTGCGGCTGCCGATCGCATGCAAGGACGGAGCCCTCGCCCGGGCGGCGGTGGCCGCGGGCGTCGGGATTTTCGAACCGTGACCGCCTGAGACGCGCGAACCGCGCAGTTCGCCCCTACTTCCAGCCCATGACCGCCATGCGGCGGCGCAGGAAGGCGATCTGGGTCGCCAGGGGGAGGTTCTTCGGACAGACGTCGTGGCAGCCGAGCAGGGTCATGCAGCCGAACACGCCGTCCTCCTCGCCCACCAGTTCGTAGAATGCGGCATCGTCGCGCGCATCCCGCGGATCGAGCCGGAAGCGCGCGATCTTGTTCAGTCCGACCGCGCCGACGAAATCCTCGCGCATGCGCGCCGTGCCGCAGCCGGCCACGCAGCAGCCGCACTCGATGCAGCGGTCCAGTTCGTAGATCTCGTCGGCCAGATCCGGGTCCATCGGCGCCTCGATCCGGCACAGGTCGGTCCCGGCCTCCGCCGGATGCAGCCAGGCGTGCAGCCGCTCGCTCATCGCGCGCATCCACTTGCCGGTGTTCACCGACAGGTCGCCGATCAGCTCGAAGCCGGGCAGCGGCGCCAGCGCGATTTCCGGCCCGATGTCGCGGGTGAGCGTGCGGCAGGCGAGCCCCGGCCGCCCGTCGATCAGCATCGCGCAACTGCCGCAGATGCCCGCGCGGCAGACGAAGTCGAACTGCAGCGACGGGTCGATGCGCTCGCGGATCTCGGTCAGCGCGATGTACAGGGTCATGCCGTCGGCCTCTTCCAGCGCGTAGGTCTGCTCGTGCGGCGCGACTTCCGGCCGGCGCGGGTCGTAGCGCAGCACGCGCAGCTTAAGGGTGCGCGGGGAGCCGTTCATGCCAGCCTCTCGTCTAGTCGCTCGTTCGGGCAGCGCAGCCCGCCGGGCAGCAGGTGCAGATAGGGCATGACCTGCGCCTGCACCTCGCGGCGGTCGGCGCCGTCCATGCGCGCGCGGATCGCCTCCACCTCGGCGCTGCGCCGCTCCGCGTCCGGGTGGGCGATGTAGTCCTTGGCGCCGTAGCCGCGCCAGCCCGGCGGCAGTTCCATGGACGCCACTTCCAGCGGCTCGTAGGCGAGCGCGGGCGCGAGGTCTTCCGGGTCGGCCCAGCGCGCCAGCGTCCGCGAGAGCCAGCGGGCGTCGTCGCGCCGGGGGTGGTCCTCGCGGAAATGCGCGCCGCGGCTCTCGGTGCGCGCCAGCGCCCCGTGCGCGATGCACAGGGCGACTCTGAGCATGCGCGGCAGCCGGTAGGCGGCCACCAGTTCCGGATTGGCGCCGGGCGAGCGCAGCCGCAGTCCGAGCCGCCGACTGCGATCGAGCAGCGATTCGAGTTCGCGCGCGGCGGCGTCGAGTTCGGCGCCGGTGCGGAAGATCGAAACCCGCCCGGTCATGATCTCCTGCATGCGGATGCGGATGGCGTTGGCGTCCTCGCCGCCGTCCGAGTCGAGCAGCCGGCCGAGTTCGTCCTGCACGCCCGCGAGCGCCTCGCGGACCAGGCCCATCGGCGGATCGGCGGCATCGCGCTCGCAGTAGTCGGACATGGCCTCGCCGACGATCATCCCGGCGACCACGGTCTCGGCCACCGAGTTGCCGCCCAGGCGGTTGAAGCCGTGCAGGTCCCAGCAGGCCGCCTCGCCGCAGGCGAACAGGCCGCGCAGGTCCGGGCTCTGGCCGGTGTGATCGGTGCGCACCCCGCCCATGGTGTAATGCTGGGCCGGGCGGACCGGGATCCAATCCACGGCCGGGTCGATGCCGAGGAAGTAGCGGCAGATCTCCTTCACCTCGCGCAGGTTGCGCTCGATGTGGCTGCGGCCGAGCAGGGTGATGTCCAGCCACAGGTGCTCGCCGAAGCGCGAACGCGCGCCGCCACCCTTGCGGATGTGCTCCTCCATGCGCCGGGCCACCACGTCGCGCGAGGCGAGTTCCTTCTTCTCAGGCTCGTAGTCCGGCATGAAGCGGTGGCCCTGGCCGTCGCGCAGCAGGCCGCCGTCGCCCCGGCAGCCCTCGGTCACAAGGATGCCCGCCGGGAAGATGCCGGTCGGGTGGAACTGCACCGCCTCCATGTTGCCCAGGCGCGCCACCCCGGTGTCCAGCGCCAGCGCCGCGCCGATGCCCTCGGAAATCACCGCGTTGGTGGTCACCCGGTAGAGCCGCCCCGCCCCGCCGGTGGCGATGCAGGTTGCCTGGGCGATGTAGGCGGTGAGCGTGCCGCTCACCAAGTCGCGCACCACGGCTCCGTAGCAGCGCGCGCCGTCGTGGATCAGTTCCAGCGCCTCGACCCGCTCGTGCACCGGGATGCCACCGGCGATCGCCCGGTCGCCGACCGCGTAGAGCATGGCGTGGCCGGTGCCGTCCGAGACGTAGCAGGTGCGCCACTTCTTGGTCCCGCCGAAGTCGCGCTGCGCCACCAGGCCGTGCGCCTCGTCGCGCTCGACCAGCGTGACCGGCTGGCCGTTGATCACCGCCTTGCGTTCGCCCCTGCGCACCCGGCTCCAGGGCACGCCCCAGGCGGCCAGTTCGCGCACCGCCTTGGGCGCGGTGTCGACGAACATGCGCACCACGCGCTGGTCGGCGCCCCAGTCGCTGCCGCGCACCGTGTCCTCGAAATGCACGTCCTCGTTGTCGCCGCGTCCGCGGATCACGTTCGCCAGGCTGGCCTGCATGCCGCCCTGGGCGGCCGCCGAGTGCGAGCGCTTGGCCGGCACCAGAGACAGCACGATCGCCTCGTGGCCGCGCGCGCGCGCGCCGATCGCCGCGCGCAGGCCGGCCAGTCCGCCGCCGATCACCAGCACCTCGGTGTGGATGACGTTCATTGCGCGGCGTCCGCCGGTGCCTGCAGATGAGTCGGCACGTAGGGTTCGCCGTAGCGGTCCCGGTGCTCGATGCCGATGCGCATGTAGGCCGCCAGCGTGGCCAGCCCGAGGATCAGGAAGAAGGCGGTCAGCACCCACTTCAGCCGCTTCAGCCGCGCCCGCCAGCGCCCGTCCGGGCCGGGCCCCGCCCACTTGACGAAGGCGCGGTACAGCCCGACGCCGCCGTGGATCTCGACCGCGAACAGCAGCAGCAGGTAGATCGGCCAGAAGTGCTCGCTCCACACCCGGTCGGCCGAGGCGAAGGGGCCGATGCGGTCGGGCCGGGTAAGCATCACCGCCAAATGCGGCGAAGCGAGGAAGAACATGGCGAAGCCGGTGAACACCTGCCAGGGCCACAGCCCCGTGTCGCCGTGCCGCAGGGTGGCGGCGTGGGTGCGGAAATCCCGGAACTGGCGGAAGCTCGCCGGAAAGCGGCGCAGCGCCAGGCCGGCATGGACGACGATCAGCACGAGGACGCCGGCCACGGCCAGCGAGACCATCCAGGGGTAGGCCCGGCCGAACAGGAAGTAGCCTTCGAAGAAGCGGGCCACGGTCCACATCGCGTCCTTGCCGAGCAGGATCGAGGCGACGAAGAACATGTGCGCCCACATGAACAGGGCCAGCAGCACGCCGCTCGCGCTCTGCGCCAGGTCCAGCCGCGCCGGCCAGCGGCTGCGCCGCCCCGCGCCGGCTGCAGCGATCGGGGTATTCGGGGCCATACATCAGTATATGGCTTTTTTCTTAAACAATGCCGTGGCGGAACGACGCGGACGCCACGGCGCCCGATGCAGTGTGGCGAAACGTCAACGCTTCGGATCGTCGCCGGTTGCCGGCAACGGCGGCGCTGCCGCCTTCGGCTTCTTCGGCGTGGCCTGCCAGTAGCCGCCGCCGTGGATGAAGCACTCCCAGCCCCAGCGGATCCAGCGCAGCAGCGCCGCCGCCAGCCAGAGCGCCCAGGCCAGCATGAGCAGGCGGTAGGCGAGCACCGGCACCGAGACCACCCAGCCGGCGGGCAGCACGGCGGCGGTGCGATCCTGATACCAGTTCAGCTGCTGCGCGCTGGAGCCGTTGCCGGCGATCTGCATGTCCGGGTAGCCGAGCAGGCCGTGCTGCACCGCGTGCAGGATTCCGGCGAACGCCGCCAGCGTCCAGAAAACGATCAGGATCTGCAGGCCGTCGAAGGCCGCCGGACCGAGCCGCTCGCCGTAGCGGCGGCGCGCCGCGAGGACTACGAACCAGCCGGCGATCAACGCCGAGGTGGCAAGCGAGGACTGGGTCAGCCCCAGGCCGAGCAGGAACCAGGACACGAAGCCGAGCGGCGCGGGCGCGAACCGCGCCAGGGCCGCCGCGACCACGGCCAGCACCACCACCACGCCCCAGAACAGCACGGCCGGACCGAGGCGCGGCCCGCCGGCGAACAGGATCCAGCGCTCCTGGGGAACCTGAAGCTGGGCGTTGCCGTTCACACCGGACAGCCCGACATCCACCTCCGGCGTCTCGAACCGCATGCCGATGCCGAGCGGCTCGCGCCAGTCGATGCGGACCGCCTGGGTGCCGGGCACCACCGGGAAGGTGACCCGGCGGCCCTCGGCGCGGATCGGCAGGGTGGCGCCGTCGATCGCCACCTGGAGCAGGGTCGCCTCGGGCGGCAGCGTCACCGCGTGCTGTCCGCCCTGGCTGCTGCGCAGGCGCAGGCCGAGCGAGACGTCGGTGGCGCGGATGCCAGGGACGACGGTGAGCACGCTGCGGTCAAGGGTCAGGGTCTGGCCTTCGATGCCGGCCGGCCGGGTCACGTTGGCCGTGACCGACTCGCCCGGCCAGGGTTGCCAGCGCGGCAGCCAGCGCTGGCCCTCCTGGTGATGGACCACGGGAATGCCTTCGAAGACCGCGTGCCACTGGGTAGACACGTCCATCTGCCAGACCTCGACCTGGTTCGGCTCGCGCGAGGCGGCGAGCCGGATGCGCGTCGCCTCCGCCAGGCTGCTGACGAATTCGGCGCGCGGCTGGGTGCCGAGATTCACCACAGCGTAGCCGGCCTCGGCGCGCACCTCGGGCGTATTCACCGATTCGCCCTCGATCAGCGGCACGCGCACCAGCACCGGCGCCGGGCCGCCACCCATGCGTTCCACCCGGGTGAGCACCGTCCAGCGCGGCCCGAGCACGACCGTGCGGGTCACCACGACGAAGGGCGGCAGCGCCTGGGCGTCGCCCGCGCCGGCTGCTGCCTCGCCGGCCTCCTTGACCTGGCGCACCAGCTGCAGGCTCTGCCCGGCCTGCCCGCGCTCGTCCAGCCCGCTCAGGCTCCAGCCTTCCAGCCGCTCGGACACCCGACGCGGCGGCATCGGCAGCGCGAGCTGGACGCTGGCCGCGCCGCCCACGTCCGATTCCATGACCACCTGATGCACGCCGGGCGACGCGCGCAGCCAGAGCATCCCGTCGGCCTCGCGGCGCAGCGCGGCCGGGCGGCCGTCGAGCAGCACCTGCTGCGGCCGGAAATTGCGCGAATCGCCCGGCAGCGGCAGCGCCACCTCGACCTGTGCGTGAACCTCCAGCCGCAGGCGCACCACATTGCCGGCCGCGGCCACTTCCATGCGCGCGAGATCCGCGCAGGCCGGCATGCAGTCCGGCGCCGCCGCGAGCTTGTCGCGCAGCGCGTCGAGCACGCTCTCCGGCGGCGTGACGCCCGAGCCGGCGATCGCCGGCGCAGGTGGCGGAGGCGGCGGCGCGGCACCGGTCGCCGCAAGCGCGGAATCCGGCCGGGCAAGGCCTGCCAGCGCCACGGCCAGCAGGGCCGCCGCCAGACCGCCGGCCCCGGCCGCCGCGCCCGGCCGGAAACGCAGCGGCGCCACGCACAGCCAGAGCGCCGCCGCGAGCAGGACGACCCGCGCCAGCGCCAGGAAGGCGCTGGCTGCCGGCGAGACCAGCCACAGGCGGATCTCCTGGCCCTGCTGCACCGGGCCCTGCCACTGCAGTTCGTAGCGGCGCCATTCCCAGTCCGGCATGCCCGGCCCGGTCTGCACCCCGGCACCCGGCACCGAGTCCTGCCTGGCAGGAGCCCGTGCCGGGTCGGCGGCGACGCTGCCCGCCATCGGTTTGCTCATGCCGGCGAACCCGTCCAGCTCGGCCTCGGCCGCCAGCTGCTTCCCGGCCGAAACCTGCGGCGGCGCCGGTGCGGGCGCGGGCGCCGCGGCCGGGGCAGGAGCCGGAACGCCGGCAGGCCGCGGATAAGCGATCGCAGGGTGCGGCCAGTCAGGAACATCCAGCGCCGGGTAGATCGCCTGGCGCACCTGGTCCACCGCGTAGGGGATCAGGATCAGGAGCACCAGCAGCGCCGCCGCCCGGCGCAGGCGCTCCGCCCAGACGCGCAGCCGGCCCTCCGGCAGCACGCGCAGCAGGCCGAGCGCGGCCAGCAGCAGGATCCAGCTCGCCTTCGGCGCGCCCGGCGTCTGCCAGGTGAGCGCCAGCGCCGCCAGCACCAGCGCGCCCGCCTTCCAGCCGAGCAGCCGTCCGGCGGCGAGCGCCGCCAGCAGCACGAAGAAGAAGTCGTAGAGCGTCCAGCGCGAGAACCACGAACCCTGGGCCCGGTCCACCCCGCCGGCATGCATCAGCTCCCAGCCGGGCGGCAGGTTGAGTGTGGCCGCGAGGGCGTTGAAATCCTGCGCCCAGCCGGTGGCCGGCAGGACCCGCTGGTCGCCCTCGATGCGGCTGTCGGCCAGGATGTCGGCCACGCCCCGGCGCACCTCGAAGCCGGCCGCCGCCTCGGGCGCGAGCCGGGTGATCAGCTGATCGACGCCGTCGGCCGCGACCCGCCCGAGCGCCTGCGGCGGCGGCATCTCCAGCCGCCAGGCGCGGGACACGGTGCCGGTGATCCGGTCCTGCAGCGAATAGCCGCCGCCGTCGAAGTCCAGCCAGATCTGGCGCGCCGACTGCAGCTTGTCCGGCGCCGGCTGCGGGTCGCCGCGCCGGCTCTCCTTCAGCCGCAGCGTCTCGCCCGGCCTGACCCGGTAGGCGGGCAGCTCGCGCCAGTCCGCCGGCATGGCGACCTGCTTCGGGTCCACCGCAGTAACGCCCTCGACGCTCACCAGGCGCAGTTCGTTGCGCGCGCGAAAGGCCCAATGCTCGTCGCCGCGCCCCTCGCCGGCCGGCAGTTGCAGGGCGGCGGTCGGCGACATCAGCCGCCCGGTGACCCGGATCCGCCACTGGCCGGGGCGCACCTGCAGGCGCAGCGTGCCTTC
Source organism: Rhodocyclaceae bacterium (assembly GCA_035562535.1). GTDB lineage: Bacteria > Pseudomonadota > Gammaproteobacteria > Burkholderiales > Rhodocyclaceae > DATMWM01. Next base: position 19,792 of record DATMWM010000426.1, read on the forward strand.
CGGATCCAGACGCGCCGGCAGCGCGCTGTCGATTCCCAGGGGCACGAAGCCGGCGAGCAGCGCATGGGGCAACTGAAGCTCGCGCTGCGCGCCGGCCACCGCGATCTCGTATTCGGTGGTGAGCCGCATCGGGATGTCGTCGTCGACCAGGCGGAAGGTGCGCAGCGCCAGCCGCTCGCTCTCCTGCGTGCGGCGCGCGTCCTGGCGCAGCCACAGCCGCCCCTCGGCGTCGGGGGCAGCCTGCGGCTCGACACGGCCGTCGATGGTCAGGCGCAGCACCCCGGCATCCGGCGGCACGCGCAGGCTGCGCGGCATCTCCTGCCAGGCGAAGGCGCCGCGCAGCGTGTGGCTGCCCGGCCCGACCGCGACCATCGGCCGGCCCTCGCGCGCAACCACCGCCGCAGGCTTGCCGTCCAGGCCGACCTCCTGCGGCCACTGCTCCGGGCCGCCCGGCAGGGCGATCCAGGTGTTCGCCAGTGCCGCCTCGACGTCGAGCCGGAAGCTGCCGCCCTGCGCGCCCACCTGGATTTCCAGCCCGGACGGCCAGGCGCAGTGGCGCGCATCGAGGTCGCCGTGCGAGGGTGTGCAGGCGAGCATCTCGTGGCCGTGCATCACCCACGGCACCCACGAGCGCAGGACCTCGGGAACCTGGTCGCGCGGCAGCGGCGCGCAGAAGGCTGGAAAGGCCAGGACGGCGAGCAGCCAAACAGAGAGGATCCGGTGCAGGCCGGCGCGAATGACTCGGGCGTTCATGGACGAGCGCTCCTCTTGGAACCCGGCGACCGAGCCGGACGAGCGCTCCGGCCGGTCAGACGGACTCGGCAGTGTAATGGTGCGGGAACAGCCGCCGCATCTCCGCTTCGATCCAGGCCTCGGCGCGGGTGTTGATCTCGTCTGCGGCCAGGCCGGCCGTGTCGATCGGCGGACCGATGCTAACGGTGATCGTCCCCGGGTACTTGAGGAAGGCCCGACGGCGCCAGAACTCGCCTGCGTTGTGGGCGATCGGCACCACGGGGGCGCCGGTCTTGGCCGCCAGATGCGCGCCGCCGACCTTGTAGCGGCGGGTGGTGCCGGGCGCGACCCGGGTACCCTCGGGGAAGACGATCACCCAGAAGCCTTCGGCGAGCCGCTCACGCCCCTGCTCGATCACCTGCTGCAGCGCGTCCATGCCGGCGTTGCGGTCGATCGAGATCATCGGCAGTTGCGCCAGGCCCCAGCCGAAGAACGGCACCCGCATCAGCTCTTTCTTGAGCACGAAGACCTGCGGCGGCAGGATCTGCTGGAAGGCCATGGTCTCCCAGGCCGACTGGTGCTTCGACAGCACCACGGCGGAGCGCGGCGGGATGTTCTCGCGGCCGATCACCTGGTAGTCGATGCGGCAGACGTGCTTGACCACCCACAGAATGGTTCGCGCCCAGCCGGAGATCACCTGGTAGCGGGTGAAGCTGTCGAAGGGAAAGGTGAGGATCGCGAGGATCGAGTAGGGCGGCGTGAGCAGGACGCCGGCGAGCGTCAGCAGAATCGCCCGCAGATACAGCACCGCGGTCATGCACGCTCCGCGGCCGTCGGGCAGGCCGACGCCGGCCTCACGCGGTGAGCGCCCCCGCCACGGCGGCCAGGTCCGGGAACACCTGGATGCCCTCCGGCAGCCGCGGGTCGTCGCGCGTCTTCTGCCCCTTGCCGGTGAGCACGAGGATCGGCGTGGCGCCGACCGCCTGCGCCGCCTCCAGGTCGCGCAGCGAATCGCCGACCGCCGGCACCCCCTTCAGATCGACGTTGTAGCGCACGGCGATCTCCAGGAGCATGCCCGGCCGGGGCTTGCGGCACTCGCAGGTGGAATCGGCGGCGTGCGGGCAGAAGAAGATCGAGTCGATCCGCCCGCCGGCCTGGGCCACGGCACGGTTCATCTTGTCGTGGATCGCGTTCAGCGTGTCCATGTCGAACAGGCCGCGGCCGATGCCGGACTGGTTGGTCGCCACCACCACCCGGTAGCCCCACTGGTTCAGCCGGGCAATCGCCTCCAGGCTGCCGGCAATCGGCCGCCACTCCTCCGGCGACTTGATGAACTGGGCCGAGTCCTGGTTGATCACGCCATCGCGGTCGAGAATGATCAGCTTCATCGACGTTTCACACGGAAAGCCTGGAGATGTCCGCCACCTGGTTCATCAGGCCGGCGAGCTGGCCGAGCAGCGCCAGCCGGTTGCGGCGGGTGAGCGGCTCGTCGACCATCACCATCACCTGGTCGAAGAAGGTGTCCACCGGCGCGCGCAGCCCGGCCAGGGCCTTCAGCGCCCCGGCGTAGTCCTCGGCCGCCACCATCGACTTCACCAGCGGCGCGAGTTCGGTCAGCCGGTGGAACAGCGCGCGCTCGGCCTCCTCTTGCAGCAGCAGCACGTCCGGCTCGCCGGCGACCTCGTCCGACTTGCGCAGGATGTTGACGATGCGCTTGTTCGCCGCCGCCAGGGCGGTGGCTTCCGGCAGGCCGACGAAGGCCTTGACCGCGGCGAGCCTCGGCCCGACCAGATCGATCCGCGTCGGCTTCTGGGAGAGCACCGCCTCGATCGCCTCGGGCGCGTGGCCGGCCTCGCGCAGGTAGCCGCGCAGCCGGTCGAGCATGAAGTCGTGCAGCGCCTCGTGGAACTCGGACTGCAGCACGCCGTGCGAGAAGCCGCCGGCCGCGTCGCGGATCAGCCCGCCCAGGTCCAGCGGCAGCGCCTTCTCGGCGAGGATGCGCAGCGCCCCCAGGGCGGAGCGCCGCAGGCCGAAGGGGTCGCGGTCGCCGGACGGCGTCACGCCGATGCCGAAGAAACCCACCAGGGCGTCGAGCTTGTCCGCCAGCGCCACCGCCGCCGCCACGTTGCCCTCGGGCAGAACGTCGCCGGCGAAGCGCGGCCGGTAGTGCTGCTCGATCGCCAGCGCCACCGCCTCCGGCTCGCCGTCGTGGCGGGCGTAGTAGGTGCCCATCGTGCCCTGCAGTTCGGGAAACTCGCCGACCATGTCGGTGAGCAGGTCGGCTTTCGCCAGCCAGGCGCCGCGTTCCGCCAGGTCCGCGTCGGCGTGCAGCCGCCTGGCGATCAGGCCGGCCAGCCGGCGCAGCCGCTCGGCGCGTTCGAGCTGGGAGCCAAGCTTGTTGTGATAGACCACCGAGCCGAGCCGCGGCACGCGCGTCTCCAGCCGCTGCTTGCGGTCCTGCTCGTAAAAGAAGCGCGCGTCGGCCAGGCGCGGGCGCACCACCCGCTGGTTGCCGCCGACGATATGCTTCGGATCCTCGACCTGCATGTTGCTCACGATCAGGAACTTCGGCAGCAGGCGGCCCTGGGCGTCGAGCAGCGGAAAGTACTTCTGGTTCTGCTGCATGGTCAGGATCAGGCATTCCTGCGGCACGTCGAGGAACTCGCGCTCGAACTCGCCGACGTAAATCGCCGGGTACTCGACCAGGGCGGTCACCTCGTCGAGCAGCGCCTCGTGACCGGCGTTCAGCCGCGCGCCCAGCTCGCGCGCGATCTGCTGCAGCCTCTCCTCGATCAGGCCGCGCCGCTTGGCGAAGTCGGCGATCACGCTGCCCTGCACCTCCAGCTTCTCCTCGTAGTCCGGGGCGCTGCCGATCGTCACCTGTTGCGCGCCGAGGAAGCGATGGCCGCGCGTGACTTTGCCGCTCGTCAGCCCCAGCACCTCGCCGGGCACCACCCGGTCGCCGTGCAGCAGGATCAGCCCGTGCGCCGGGCGCACGAACTGCGCCTCGCCGCTGCCCCAGCGCATGATCTTGGCAACGGGCAGCTTCTTCAGCGCCGCCTCGACCAGCGGGGCGAGGTGCGCCTCCAGCGGCTCGCCGGCCCTGGCGATGCGCGCCACGAAATACTCGGCCTTGCCGTCGTGGGTGCGCTCCAGTTGCTCGAAGCTCACACCGGCGGAGCGCATGAACCCCTCCAGCGCCTTCGTGGGCTTGCCCGAGGCATCCAGGCCGCTCGATACCGCCGGGCCCTTGCGCTCGATCACCCGGTCCGGCTGGGCCGCGAGCACGGGGTCGACCTGCACCGCCAGGCGCCGCGGGGTGGCGAACCAGCGCGAGGAGGCGTCCGGGGCAATGAAGCCCGCGTCGAGCAGCCCCTTCGACAGATGGTCGCGGAAGGCTTCGCCCAGCCTGGCCAGCGACTTCGGCGGAAGTTCCTCGGTGAGCAGTTCCACCAGCAGCATGCGGCCAGCCATCACGCGGCCTCCCGGTCTCTGAGCATCGGAAAGCCGAGCGCCTCGCGGGCGTCGTAGTAGGCCTGCGCCACCTCGCGCGCCAGGTGGCGCACCCGGCCGATATAGGCCGCGCGCTCGGTCACCGAGATCGCGCCGCGGGCATCGAGCAGGTTGAAGGTGTGCGAGCACTTCATGACCATCTCGTAGGCCGGCAGCGGCACGCCGGCGGCGATCAGCCGCTTGGCCTCGGACTCGTATTCGCCGAACAGCCGGAACAGCCAGTCGACGTTGGCCAGCTCAAAGTTGTAGCGCGACTGCTCGACCTCGTTCTGGTGATAGACGTCGCGATAAGTGACGCCCGGCGCCCAGACCAGGTCGAAGACGTTCTCCACGCCCTGCAGGTACATGGCCAGGCGCTCCAGGCCGTAGGTGATCTCGCCGAGCACCGGCCGGCAGACCAGCGAGCCGACCTCCTGGAAGTAGGTGAACTGGGTGACCTCCATGCCGTCCAGCCAGACCTCCCAGCCCAGGCCCCAGGCGCCCAGCGTGGGCGACTCCCAGTCGTCCTCGACGAAGCGCACGTCATGCACGCTCAGGTCGATGCCGAGCGCCTGCAGGCTCTCCAGGTACAGGTCCTGGATGTTGTCCGGCGAGGGCTTGAGCACCACCTGGTACTGGTAGTAGTGCTGCATGCGGTTCGGGTTCTCGCCGTAGCGGCCGTCCTTCGGCCGTCGCGAGGGCTGCACGTAGGCGGCGTTCCAGGGCTCGGGGCCGATGGCGCGCAGGAAGGTCGCGGTATGGAAGGTGCCCGCCCCGACCTCCATGTCGTAGGGCTGAAGCAGCACGCAACCCTGGCGGTCCCAGAATTGCCCGAGCCGCAGGATCACATCCTGAAAGGTTGGCTGCATAATCAATGAGTTGGTTGTTAGAGGCGGAACCCGGGCAGACCCCGGGCCGATTCCAAGCGCGGAGTGTAGCAATAAGGCCTGCCCGGATGGCGGTCCGGGCGTGGACGCGAAGCGATTTCCGCGGCTGGCGCGGGCCCTAGATAAAACAGGCCGACCGGGCGCGCTGACGGGCGATTGTGCCGCTACGGGTTCAACTCGCCCCGCTGCACAGGTTCGCCAAAGCTCGGCCACGCCT
>DATMWM010000427.1:0-10101 GCA_035562535.1 Rhodocyclaceae bacterium
CCGGAGATCGCCGGCGAGGCGCGCACCCTGCGGGCGCGCATCCCGCTCGCCAACCCGAAGGGACAGCTCAAGCCGGGGATGCTGGCACGCGTTCGTTTCGGGGCAAAAGCGCGAAGTGAGCGCCTGCTCGTGCCAAGCGAGGCGCTGATCGAGACCGGCCGGCGCACGGTGGTGATCGTGGCCGAGGGCGAAGGGCGCTTCGCCCCGGTCGAGGTGCGCACCGGGGCCGAGGCCGGCGACCGGACCGAGATCCTGGAAGGTCTGAAGGCCGGCCAGAAGGTGGTGGTGTCCGGCCAGTTCCTGATCGACTCCGAGGCCAGCCTGAAGGGCGCCCTGGCGCGCCTGGAGTCGGCGCCCGCCGCCGCGCCGGCCCGTGTAGAAGCTCACCGCGGCCGCGGCCGGATCAACTCGGTGGACCGCGAGGCCGGCAAGCTGAACATCAGCCACGGTCCGGTCGAGTCGCTGAGCATGCCGGGCATGACCATGAACTTCCCGGTCGAGGACCGGGCGCTGCTGGACCGGGCGAAGCCGGGCGAGGAGATCGAGTTCGAGTTCCGGGTCGAGGGCGCCGACTTCGTGATCACCGGCGTGACGCCGCGGAAGCCGAAATGATCGCCCGGCTGATCCGCTGGTCGCTGGACAACCGGGTGCTGGTGCTGCTCGCCAGCCTGCTGCTGGCGGCGGCGGGCACGGTGGCCGTGCTGCGCACGCCGCTGGACGCGCTGCCCGACCTCTCGGACGTGCAGGTGATCATCCGCACCACCTACGCCGGCCAGAGCCCGCGGGTGGTCGAGGACCAGGTCACCTATCCGCTGACCACCACCATGATGTCGGTGCCGGGCGCCAAGGCGGTGCGCGGCTACTCGTTCTTCGGCGATTCCTTCGTCTATGTGCTGTTCGCCGACGGCACCGATCCCTACTGGGCGCGCTCCCGGGTGCTCGAATACCTGAACCAGGTGCAGGGGCGGCTGCCGCCGGGCGTGCGCCCGGAACTCGGGCCGGACGCCACCGGGGTGGGCTGGGTCTTCGAGTACGCCCTGGTGGACCGCAGCGGGCGCCACGACCTGGCTCAGCTGCGGGCGCTGCAGGACTGGTTCCTCAAGTACGAGCTGCGCTCGGTGCCGGACGTTTCCGAGGTGGCCACGGTCGGCGGCATGGTCAGGCAGTACCAGGTCGTGGTCGATCCGGACAAGCTGCGCGCCTACTCGCTGCCGCTCGGCAAGGTGATCGAGGCGATCCGGTCGGCCAACAGCGAGGCCGGCGGCTCGGCCCTGGAACTCGGGGAGGCCGAGTACATGGTGCGCGCGTCCGGCTATCTGAAGACGCTGGAGGATTTCCGCGCCATCCCGCTGGGCGCGAGCCCGTCCGGCGCCCCGCTGATGCTGGGCGACGCGGCGCGCATCCAGCTCGGGCCGCAGATGCGCCGCGGCATCGCCGAGCTGGACGGCGAGGGCGAAGTGGTCGGCGGGATCGTGATCATGCGCTCGGGCAAGAACGCGCTCGCCGTGATCGAGGCGGTCAAGGCCAAGCTGGAGGAGCTGAAGCGCTCGCTGCCGCCCGGGGTGGAGGTGGTGGTCACCTACGACCGCTCGGAGCTGATCCAGCGCGCGGTGGGCACCCTGGCGGTGAGGCTGGCGGAGGAGCTGGCGATCGTGGCCCTGGTCTGCGTGCTCTTCCTGATGCACCTGCGCTCCTCGCTGGTGGCGATCCTCTCGCTGCCGGTCGGCATCCTCACCGCCTTCCTGGTCATGCGCTGGCAGGGCATCAACGCGAACATCATGTCGCTGGGCGGCATCGCCATCGCCATCGGCGCCATGCTCGACGCCGCCATCGTGATGATCGAGAACGCGCACAAGCACCTGGAGGGCTGGCGGGAGGCCAATCCGGGGCGGGAACCGGACGCTTCGGAACGGCTCGAACTGATCGCCGAGGCCGCGAGCGAGGTCGGACCGGCGCTGTTCTTCAGCCTGCTGATCATCACCCTGTCCTTCCTGCCAGTGTTCACGCTGGAGGCCCAGGAAGGCCGTCTGTTCGCGCCGCTGGCCTACACCAAGACCTACGCGATGGCCGCGGCCGCCGGCCTGTCGGTGACCCTGGTGCCGGTGCTGATGTACTGGTTCGTGCGCGGACACATCCGCCCGGAGGAGGCCAACCCGCTGAACCGGCTGCTGATCGCCGCCTACAAGCCGCTGCTCGCCGCCGCGCTGCGCCGGCCCTGGGCGACCCTGCTCGCCGCGGCGCTGCTGCTCGCCGCGACGCTCTACCCGCTGCGCCAGCTCGGCACCGAATTCATGCCGCCGCTGGAGGAGGGCGACCTGCTCTACATGCCGACGGCGCTGCCCGGCATCGGCCCCGGCAAGGTCGCCGAGCTGCTGCAGCAGACCGACCGGATCATCGCCAGCTTTCCCGAGGTCGAGCGGGTCTTCGGCAAGGCCGGCCGGGCCGAGACCGCCACCGACCCTGCGCCGCTGGAGATGATCGAAACCACCATCCGGCTCAAGCCGCACGAGCAGTGGCGCCCCGGCATGACGCTGGACAAGCTGATCGCCGAGCTGGACGCCGCCACCCGCGTGCCCGGACTGTCCAACGTCTGGGTCCAGCCGATCCGCAACCGCATCGACATGCTGGCCACCGGCATCAAGAGCCCGGTGGGCATCAAGGTGGCCGGGCCCGACCTGGCCGAGATCGACCGCATCGCCGCGCAGGTCGAGGCGGCGGTGAAGGACGTGCCGGGCGCCGCCTCGGCCCTGGCCGAGCGGCTGACCGGCGGGCGCTACATCGACGTCAAGGTGCGGCGACAGGACGCCGCCCGCTACGGCCTGTCGGTGGCCGACGTGCAGGAGGTGGTCAGCGTGGCCATCGGCGGCGAGGAGGTGGGCCAGACGGTGGAGGGGCTGGAGCGCTTCCCGATCAACGTGCGCTACCCGCGCGAGCTGCGCGACACCGTGCACAAGCTGCGGGTGCTGCCGATCGTCACCGGGAAGGGCGCGGTGGTGACGCTGGGCAGCGTGGCCGACGTGGTCGTGGCCGACGGCCCGCCGATGCTCAAGAGCGAGAACGCCCGGCCTTCCGGCTGGGTGTATGTCGACGTGCGCGGCCGCGACCTCGGCTCGTTCGTACACGAGGCGCAGCGCGCGGTGATGGAGCACGTGCAGCTCACCCCCGGCTACTCGATCGCCTGGTCCGGGCAGTTCGAGTACCTGGAGCGGGCGCGAGAACGCATGGCCCTGGTGGTGCCGCTGACGCTGGCGATCATCCTGCTGCTGCTCTACCTGACCTTCCGCAGCCTCCAGGAATCGCTGCTGATCATGGCCACCCTGCCGTTCGCGCTGGTCGGCGGCGTCTGGCTGCTCTACCTGCTCGGGCACGACATCTCCGTGGCCTCGGCGGTCGGCTTCATCGCGCTCGCGGGCGTGGCCGCCGAGTTCGGCGTGGTGATGCTGATCTACCTGGATGCGGCGCTGCGCCGGCGCAGCGCGCAGGGCCGCATGGGCAGCCCGGACGACCTGCTGGCGGCGGTCACGGAAGGCGCGGTGCTGCGGGTGCGCCCCAAGGCGATGACCGTGGCGGTGATCCTGGCCGGCCTGGCGCCGATCATGCTCGGCGGCGGCACCGGCTCGGAGCTGATGCAGCGCATCGCCGCGCCCATGGTCGGCGGCATGATTTCGGCGCCGCTGCTGTCCATGTTCGTGATTCCCGCGGCATACTATCTGCTTCGCCGGCGGCGCCTGGGCGCTGAGCCCGAAAAGACCGCGCCGCGCCGGCAAGCCCAGGCCATGCCATGAAGATCCTGATCGTCGACGACCACCCGCTGATCCGCCAGGCCCTGCGCGGCGTGCTCGCGGAGCTGGACCCGGCGGTCGAGGTGACCGAGGCCGACAACGCCGAACTGGCCATGGCCGGCCTGGACGCGTCCGCGCGCGTCGACCTCGTGCTGCTCGACCTGGTCTTCCCCGGCGGGGACGGCGGGCTGTCCCTGCTGGCCGGGGTGAGGAGCGTCAGGCCGGAAGTGCCGGTGGTGGTGCTCTCCGGACAGGACGATCCGGCGACCGTGCGCCAGGCGCTGGACGGCGGCGCCATGGGCTTCATCTCCAAGCGCTCGGCCACGCCGGTGCTGGTGAGCGCGCTGCGCCTGGTGCTCTCAGGGACGGTCTACATCCCGCCCGAAGCGCTCGGTGCGGGGCCCGGGGACATCGCGCCGGTAGTCCGCGCTGCCGGGCGACAGCCGACGCTGGCCGATCTGGGACTCACCGGGCGCCAGGCCGAGGTCCTCGCGCTGCTGGTCCAGGGGCAACCGAACAAGGTGATCTGCCGGGAACTGGGCCTGGCGGAGGGCACGGTCAAGACCCATGTCGCCGCGATCCTGCGCGCGCTCAAGGTCTCCAGCCGGACCCAGGCGCTGTACGCGCTTAGCCGGCTCGGCGTGCAGATTCCCTTCGCTTACGCCAGGTCGCGGCGCGCCGGCTGAACGGCGCCGGGCGGCTCGGCCCAATTCCGCGCGCGATTCAGTCGCCGGGTTCGTCCGGGACGGCGACCAGCAGCCGGCGTATCTCCAGGAGCAGGGCCGCGCCGCGCACCGGCTTGCGCAGCACCGGCAGCCTGCTTTCGGCCACGTCGGGAAGCTGGAGCAGGCTGGGTTCGCCGGAAATCAGGATGGCCGGCACCGGCTCGCCGACGGTCTGCCGCAGTTCCTTCACCAGGGTGACGCCGTCGGTATCCGGCAGGCGGTAGTCGCTGATCACGAAGTCCACCAGGCTGCGTCCGGCCGCGGTGCGGGCCTGCGCGCCGCTCTTGCAGGGCATGACCGTGGCGCCCAGTTCGGTGAGAAAGGCTTCGGTCGAGTCGAGCACGTCCTGGTCGTCGTCCACGACCAGGACGCTCAGGCCGGACAGGTCTTCCGGCGGCTCCGGGGCGTCGCCGGCCGTCTGGTGGATGCTAAGCGGCCTGCCGCGCGGCACCGCGACCCTGAACACCGTGCCGCTTCCGGGCCACGAATCCACGGTCACCGGATGCGCCAGCAGCCTGCTCAGGCGCTCGACGATCGCCAAGCCCAGGCCCAGGCCCTTTTCCCGGGCCGGCTCCGCGTTGTGCAACTGGACGAACTCGCGGAAGATCTCGTGCAACTGGTTCGCCGGTATGCCCGGGCCGCTGTCCCAGACCTCGATGCGCAGGCGCGTTCCGAAGGGGCGGCAGCCGACGACCACGCCGCCGCGGCGCGTGTAGCGCAACGCGTTGGACACCAGGTTCGAGACCACTCGTTCGAGCAGCAGCGGGTCGCTGCGGCACCAGGCGCGGGTCGGCACGATGCGCAGCGCCAGACCGGCCTCGCTGGCCGCCCCGCCGAAGGTGTCGAGCAGGCTCTCGAACAGCCGGCTCACCGGGAAGCTCTCGATGCGCGGGGTGACGATGCCGGCGTCCAGCCTGGAGATGTCGAGCAGGGCGTCGAGCACCGTCTCCAGCGCATTCAGGGCGCGCTCGATGCGCTGCACCAGCCGCTCGGTGTCCTCGTCCCGGGTGCGCATGCGCAGGGCGCTGACGAACAGCCCGAGCGCCTGCATCGGCTGGCGCAGGTCGTGGCTGGCCGCCGCCAGGAACTGGGTCTTGGTGCGGTTGGCGCGCTCGGCCAGTTCCTTCTGGGTCTGCAGTTCGGCGGTGGCGGCGGCGATGCGCTGCTGCAGGTCGCGCTGGGCCGCTTCCAGCGCGGCCGCCATCTGGTTGATGCCGGCTTCCAGGACCTTGAGCACGCCGCCGGCGTCGATCGACGCCCGGGCCTGAAGGTCGCCGGCCTCGATCTTCGCCACCGTGGCGGCGAGGTCGAAGACCGGCCTCCTGATGCCCATGCTCAGCCGCCGCGCGAACAGGACCGCCAGGATCAGGCCGATTGAGGTGATCAGCGCGGCTCCGCCGATCACCTCGCGCCGCTCCTCCTCCAGGGGTTGCAGCGACATGTAGACCACCACCATGCCGAGCGGGTGGGCGCCGTCGGACTGCGTGCCGCTTTCCGCCAGCACCAGGTCGTCCTTGGCCGTGTGCAGGCGTCCGATCAGGGCGGAGTAGACCAGACCGCGTTGCAGCCTCACGGGTTGGAGCGATTCTGGAAGCGGCACGACGGCCCTGTGCAGCGCTGCGTCCTCCAGGTAGCCGCTGCGCGCGAGCAGATCGCCGTTCCGGTCGAAGACCGCCGCGCCCTGGACGCCGCCCTGGCTGACAGCCGCGTCGGCCAGCTGGGCCAGCACCTCACGGTTCTGCGAGAACACGCCGTATTCGCAGGCCGGAGCCAGCTGTCCGGCGATGGCGCGGCCGTGCTCGTGCAGTTCCTTGTCCAGGTCTTCGATGCGCTCGATCGCGAAGAACAGGGCGAGCACGACCGCGATCACCACGGCCGGCGCGACTGCGGCGACCAGAACCCGGTGGCCCAGATCCCAGTGTTTCAACGCTCCCGCTCCATCGCCTGAAGTTGCGCCCGCAGCCGCACCGCCTCGTCCGGCGACAGGCCGAGCGACGCGGCGGTGGCCGAGTTGACGGCGATCTCGAATTCCCGGGGATACTCCGGCGGGGGCAGCGAGCCCTGCCGGATGAGGCGCTGGGCCGCGGCGGCAACCTGGCGGGCGAACTGGGCATTGGTCGTGTAGACCGCGGCCAGCGCACCGGCGCGGACGAAAGACGGCGAGGTAGCGATCACAGGCTGGTTCGCGCGCAGCGCCGAAAGCAGGATGTTGTGCAGCGTCGTGCTGTTGTAGATCGCCGGGTCAGGGATCGCGAGCAGCAGATCGCTGCGCGGGAGCAGCCTCTTCAGGGCCGCATAGACGTCCTGCGGCGAACCGACGCCTTCAGCCGCAACACTCAGGCCGGAGCCGTCGGCGAGCGCTTCGAGCAACTTGGCCGACTGCGCATTCTCGGCCGCCACGAGGACGCCTACGCGCTGGGCGCCCGGCAGCAGCAGCTTCACCAGGTTGATCTGGCGGGCGAGCGGCTGGTCCAGGAAGATCGTGCTGACCTGCCGGGTCTGACGGCCTTCGGCGGAGCGGATCATGCGTTCGAACGTGGAGCGGGTGACGGCGATCCCGAGGATCGGCCTCCGGGCCGATTCCAGGGTGGCGGCCAGCGCGCGTGCGCCTATGGTGACCAGGAGCACGGTATCGTCTCCGGGGCGTCTGTCCGCTTCGGGGTCCGAGAGGTTGGTCAGGCGCACGCTCGCCAGCCCGGAGAACGCTTCCTGCAGAGCCTGGGCGGCATCGGCGTAGACCGGCGAATCGTCGCTCAGGACCACGTCGATTTGCGCACCGGTCGACGCGCCGGCCCAGAGTGCGAGCAACAGCACCGCCAGGCCGCGCCGCAGCGGGCTGCGCATCCACTCGAGATCGAACGACTTCAACAATGCTGGGATACCCGTTAACGCCGCAGGCCAGGCTGCGCCCGACGCACCCTCCGCTACTCCTCGGCCCCGGCTACGGCGGACCCGATACCGATCCCGAAACTACGGTAGGGAAGCTGCGGCGCGTATCGTCCTGATGGATGATACGCGAGGGAATTGGCCGGAAGTGAGAAAATTTCCCACATGCTGGCGATTTTCCGGGGCTCGCTACGACCCGCCCGGCCGTCCGAAAGGCGGACGGTCAGGTGCGTCGCAAGCGCTCGATGATCCCGTCGAGCTGGTCCAGGCTGCCGAAGCGGATGGCGAGGCTGCCCGCGCCCCTGCGGTCCGCGCGGATCGAGACCTGGGCGCCGACCAGGTCCGAAAGCTCTTCCTGCAAGGCGAGCAGGTCCCGGTCCGGGGCGGCGCGCGCCGGTCGCGCCGGCGGGCTGATCTCGCGCGCCACCAGGCGCTCGGTTTCGCGCACCGAGTAGCCCTTGTCGGCCACGCGCGCCGCGAGCTGGAGCTGGCTGGCCTTGGGCAGGGGCAGCAGCGCCCGGGCGTGGCCCATGTCGATGCGCCCGTCCATGAGCAGGTTCTGCACCGGATCGGGCAGCTGGAGCAGGCGCAGCAGGTTGGAGGCGGCCGGCCGGGAGCGGCCGATCGCGTCGGCGGCTTCCTGGTGGGTCATGCCGAATTCGTCGATCAGCCGCTGCAGGCCCGCCGCCTCCTCCAGCGGGTTGAGGTTCTCGCGCTGGATGTTCTCGATCAGCGACATGGCCAGCGCCGCCTCGTCCGGGATCTCGCGCACCAGCACCGGCACCTCGTCCAGGCCGGCAATCTGGGCGGCCCGCCAGCGCCGCTCGCCGGCGATGATCTCGTAGCGCTCCTCGCCGGCCGGCCGCACCAGGATGGGCTGCATGATGCCCTGCGCCCGGATCGAGGCGGCCAGCTCGTTCAGCGAGGCCGCGTCCATACGTGTGCGCGGCTGGTAGCGTCCGGGCTGCAGGCGCTGCACCGACAGCGTGTCCTGGCGCTGCGGCTCCTCGGCGCCGCCGGAGAGCAGGGCTTCCAGGCCGCGGCCGAGCCCCTTCAGTTTGGGTGGCGACATCGATCTCTCCTCGCTACAGGGTTTTCACGCGCTCGATCATCTCGTGGGCGAAGGCCATGTAGGCCTGGGAGCCCTTGGCGGCGCGGTCGAAGAGCACGCCCGGGATGCCGTAGCTCGGCGCCTCCGCCAGCCGCACGTTGCGCGGCACCACGGCGCGGAACACCTTGTCGCCGAAATGCTGCTCCAGCTGGGCCGACACCTGCTGGCCGAGCGTGTTGCGCGGATCGAACATCACGCGCAGCAGGCCGATGATCTTCAGGTCGCGGTTCAGGTTGGCGTGCACCTTCTTGATCGTATTGACCAGGTCCGAGAGCCCCTCGAGCGCGTAGTACTCGCACTGCATCGGGATGATCACGCCGTGGGCGGTGCACAGGCCGTTCAGCGTGAGCATGGACAGGGAAGGCGGGCAGTCGATGATGACGAAATCGAGCTGGTCGAGCGCCGGCTGCAGGGCCTCCTTGAGCCGCGCCTCGCGGCGCTCCAGGCCGACCATCTCCACCTCCGCTCCGGCGAGGTCGCGGTTGGCCGGCAGGATGTCGAAGCGGCCGCTCGGCGAGGCCTGCCTGGCCTCGGCCACGCTGGCCAGCCCGAGCAGCACGTGGTAGACCGAGCGGGTCAGCGAGCGCTTGTCGATGCCGCTGCCCATGGTGGCGTTGCCCTGCGGGTCGAGATCGATCAGCAGCACGCGCTGCCCGGCCGCGGCCAGCGCGGCGGACAGATTCACCGCGGTGGTGGTCTTGCCGACCCCGCCCTTCTGGTTGGCGATGGCGAAGATCCTGGCCACGCGCTAGTCCCGACGCAGAAGCACGAGGTGGCGCCCGGCATCCAGGCCGGGCACGCGCAGCGCGATCACCCGGTCCAGCCAGACGCCGGAGGGCAGCTGGGCAAGCTCCTCGTGCGGGTAGACGCCCTTCATCGCCGCCAGCACGCCCTGCGGGGCGAGCAGGTGCGCCGCCAGCCGGGCGAACTCGGCCAGATCCGAGAAGGCGCGGGAAATCACCACCGCGAAAGGCTCGGCCGGGACGCAGGCCTCGACCCGCTCATTCACCACCGAGACGTTGCCCAAAGCCAGCTCGATCCTCGCCTGTTCCAGGAAGGCCGCCTTCTTGTGGTTGCTCTCGAGCAGCACCACCGTGCGCTGCGGCTCTGCGATCGCCAGCGGGATGCCGGGCAGCCCGCCGCCGCTGCCCACGTCCGCCAACCGCCCCTCGGGCAGGTGAGGTAGCACGGCCAGGCTGTCCAGCAGGTGCTGGGTGACCATGGCCGGTTCCTCGCGCACCGCGGTCAGGTTGTAGACCCGGTTCCATTTTGCGAGCAGCGCCAGGTAATCGAGCAGCTTGCGGTGCGCCGGCTCGCCGAGCGGCAGCCCGAGCGCGGCAACTCCCTCCCGCAGTTGGGCTTCGGGACTCATGCGCTGCGGCGGGCATCGTACCCGGGATCTTCGGCAGCGTCCGGCGGCAGCGTGTCCTTGCTCATCGTCCTGCGCTTCAGATGCACCAGCAGCAGCGAGATCGCCGCCGGCGTCACGCCCTGCACGCGGGAGGCCTGGCCCAGCGTCTCGGGCCGATGCTGCTGGAGCTTCTGGCGTACCTCGATCGACAGGCCGCGCACCGCCGCGTAGTCGAGATCGGCCGGC
>DATMWM010000428.1:0-8187 GCA_035562535.1 Rhodocyclaceae bacterium
TCAGCTCGCGGAAGCCGCCCACGCCATGCGCCGCTACGGCGAGCGGGTCGAGCCGGATCCGGGGCGGCTGGCCGAGCTGGAGCAGCGGCTCGACGCGGTGCATCAGCTCGCCCGCAAGCACAGGGTGAGCCCCGAGGATCTGCCGCAGGTCCAGCGCGGCATCGAGGAACGGCTGGAACAGCTCAGCGCCCTGGCGGATCCGGTCGCGCTGGCGGCGCGGGAACAGGCCGCGCTGGCGGAATTCCGGGAGTCGGCGGGCAAGCTGAGCCGCGGCCGCGCCGCCGCCGCCGCCGCGCTCTCGGAGCGGATCACCGAGGCGATGCAGACGCTGGCCATGAAGGGCGGCCGCCTGGCGGTCGGGCTGCGCCCGCTGGAGGAACCGGCCGGCTACGGGCTCGAGTCGGTCGAGTTCCAGGTGGCGGCGAATCCGCACCAGCCGCTGCGGCCGCTCGCGCGCGTGGCTTCCGGCGGCGAGCTGTCGCGGATCGGCCTGGCGATCCAGGTCATCGCCAGCGCCGCCGGTCACGCCGGCACGCTGGTGTTCGACGAGGTGGACGTGGGCATCGGCGGCCGGGTGGCCGAGATCGTCGGCCGCATGCTGCGCGAGGTCGGGCGGCGCAGCCAGGTGCTCTGCGTGACCCACCTGCCGCAGGTCGCGGCCCAGGCCGAATGGCAATGGTCGGTGGCCAAGGAGGAAGTGGCGGGCGGGGTGGCCAGCCGGGTCAGGCCGCTCGACGGCGAGGCTCGGGTCGAAGAGATCGCCAGGATGCTCGGCGGCGCCACGATCACCTCGCGCACGCGCGCCCACGCCCGGGAAATGCTGGGCATGGCGGCCCAGGCGCAGCTGTCCTCCTGAATCCCCCGGTCAGCCGGCGAGGCGCGGCGCGCCGATCAGGGTAACGATGCCGGTGACGATGAACACGGCCGCCGCCACGTAGCGCACCGCCTTCATCGGCAGCCGCTGGGCCAGCGCCTCGCCGATCAGCACGGCCGGGATGTTGGCGATCATCATGCCCAGCGTGGTGCCGGCGACGACCGCCGCCAGCGAGTCGAAGCGCGCCCCCAGGGTCACGGTCGCGAGCTGGGTCTTGTCGCCCATCTCGGCGATGAAGAAGGCGATCAGCGCGGTGACGAAGGCGCCCGCGCGGTGCAGCTTCGGATCGTCGTCCAGCGAATCCGGATGCAGCGTCCACAGGCCGAACCCGACGAACAGCAGCCCGGTGATCCAGGGCAGCGAGGCGGGCGGAAGCAGCCGGGCGAGCGCGACGCCGACCGATCCGGCGAGCGCGTGATTGGCCAGCGTGGCCACCAGGATCCCGGCGATGATCGGCAGCGGCTTGCGCAGCCGTGCCGCCAGCACGAAGGACAGCAACTGGGTCTTGTCGCCGATCTCGGCGAGCGCGACCAGCACGGTCGAAGTGACGAACGCGTCGAACACGGCGCTGCGCCCGGTTTATGGATGCTTCGGAAGGAATCCCGGCGCCGCGCGCCGGAACCGGTCAGGACGGCTGGCCGCTCTTGCGGTTCGGACAGTCCGGATTCGTGCAGTCGCAGTACAGGTAGAGCGCGTGCTCGTGCACCGTGAAGCCGCGGTCCTTGGCCACCTTCTGCTGGCGCTTCTCGATCTCGGCGTCGTAGAACTCCTCGACCTTGCCGCACTGCAGGCAGACCAGGTGGTCGTGGTGGTTGCCGGCGTTGAGTTCGAACACCGCCTTGCCGGACTCGAAGTAGTGCCGCTCCAGGAGCCCGGCCTGTTCGAACTGGGTGAGCACCCGGTAGACCGTCGCCAGCCCGATGTCCATGCCTTCGCCGAGCAGAGCGCGGTAGACGTCCTCGGCGGTCATGTGGCGGGTTTCCGCCTTCTGAAACAGGTCGAGTATCTTCAGCCGGGGGAAGGTGGCTTTCAGCCCCATGCTCTTGAGGTTCTGGGAGTTGCTCATGGCGTCGGCGTGGTGTGGGCGGATGCGTCTATAATAATCGTTTCCGTGTCGAATGAGAATCGTCGCTCCCGAGCGGCCAACCCGACCGATGCCTGCCCACACCCACTCCCGGCTGCCGCAGGGCCTCGCGCTTGCGCTCGGCCTCGGCCTGATCGCCGGCTGCTCGAACCTTTCGCTCAGCCCCTACCGCATCGACGTGCGGCAGGGCAACTTGGTGACGCAGGAGATGGCCGCCCAGTTGAAGCCGGGCATGACCCGCGACCAGGTCCGCTTCGTGCTGGGGACGCCGCTGCTCGCCGACCCCTTCCACACCGAGCGCTGGGACTACGTGTACCGCTTCAAGCCGGGATACGGCGCTGCCCAGCAGCGCCGGCTGACGGTCTTCTTCCAGGAGGGTAAGCTGGCGCGGGTCGAGGGCGACGTCGTGCCTGCTGGCACCGCCCAGCCGGACGGCGCGGATCCCGCGAAGCCGCCGCCGGCCGCGACGGCGGCCGAGCCTGCGCCCAGGCCCTGACGCCCCCGGCGTTGGCCGCTCACCCACCACTTCCCCGGGCAAAGGAATCGCATCATGAACGAACTCAAAGTCGCAGTCGCCGGCGCGGGCGGCCGCATGGGCCGCATGCTGATCGAGGCGGTGCTGAAGGCGCCGGACATGCGCCTGGCCGCAGCCTTCGATCTGGCCGGGAGCCCGGTCCTCGGCCGGGATGCCGGCGAACTAGTGGGCAGCGCCTGCGGCGTGCCTGTCAGCGCGGACCTCGATGCCGGGCTCGCCGCCGCCGACTGCCTGATCGACTTTACCCGCCCCGAGGGTACGATGGGCCACCTGGCGGCCTGCCGCCGCCGCGGCGTTGGCATGGTCATCGGCACCACCGGACTTTCCGCGGAACAGAAGAAGGCGGTGGCCGAGGCGGCCGCCGATATGCCGATCGTCTTCGCCCCGAACATGAGCGTGGGCGTAAACCTGGTGTTCAAGCTGCTGGATGCCGCGGCGCGGGTGCTGAACGAGGGCTACGACATCGAGATCCTGGAGGCGCACCACCGCCACAAGGTCGACGCGCCATCGGGCACCGCGCTGCGCATGGGCGAGGTCGTGGCGGCGGCGCTCGGGCGCGACCTGGCCGGCTGCGCGATCTACGGCCGGCAGGGCGTCACCGGCGAGCGCGATCCTTCGACCATCGGCTTCGCCACGATACGCGGCGGCGACATCGTCGGCGAACACAGCGCGATCTTCGCCGGCATCGGCGAGCGGGTCGAGATCAGCCACAAGGCGGCGAGCAGAATGCCCTACGCGCTGGGCAGCCTGCGCGCGGCCCGCTTCCTGGCCGGCCGCAAGTCCGGCCTGTTCGACATGCAGGACGTGCTCGGACTGAGATAGCGGGCTAAAGCCGCCTGCCGCGGGTGCCGAGATCCATGCTGCCGCACGGGGGGCTGTCTTCCCCGGCCGGCGGCTCCGGGGCGGACCATGGGCGGTGACCGACTCAACCAGCAGATTCAGGAAGCCTTCGGCGGGATCGGGCAGACCGAGGTGCTGGCGCGGCTTAGCGCCGCGGGGCAGGCCGACCTCGCGATCCAGTTCGGCCGCATGTTCGCGGCGGTGGGCGAGACCTACGCCCTGGCCGAACAGGCCGCCGCCGAGGCCCGCTGGCTGCGGCGCGCGCTGCAGATCACGGCCGACGCCCCCTTCGACTGGAATCCGCAGACCGGCGCGGCGCGGCTCACCGCCGCCTGGAAGAGCCAGCTCGGGTACGGCCCGGAAGAGATCGACAACACGGTCGCGGCCTGGCAGGCGCTGATCCACCCGGACGATCTGGACGAGGCGCTGCAGCGTCTCGATGCCCATCTCGGCGCACGTGCGCCGGCGATCGAGCTGGAATACCGGCTGCGCAGCCGCGACGGGAGCTGGAACTGGACGCTGCTGCGCGGGCAGGTGACGAGATCCGACGCCGAGGGCCGGCCGGTGCGCGTCATCGGCATCCACCGCGACATCGGCGCGCGCAAGCGGCGGGAGGAGGACCTGCTCAGGGCGAAGGAGGCGGCCGACGCGGCCAACCGGACCAAGAGCGATTTCATCGCCAACATGAGCCACGAGATCCGCACGCCGATGAACGCGGTGATCGGCATGACCGAACTGGCCCTGGACACCCGCCTGGATGCCGAGCAGCGCGAGTACCTGACCACGGTGCGCTCGTCGGCGCACGCGCTGCTGGACATCGTCAACGACATCCTGGATTTCTCCAAGATCGAGGCCGGGAAGATGACGATGGAGCACGTGGAGTTCTCGCCGCGGTCCCTGCTCGACGACACGGTCAAGGCGCTGGCCCTGCGCGCCCAGGAGAAGGGGCTGGAGATCCTCTACGGCGTCGATGCCGACGTGCCGGAGCGGCTCTACGGGGATCCGGGCCGCCTGCGCCAGGTGCTGACCAACCTGATCGGCAATTCGGTCAAGTTCACCCGCCAGGGCGAGATCGAGGTCGGCTGCGGGGTCGAGCGCCAGGGCGGAAACTCGATCTATATGCGCTTCTTCGTGCGGGACACCGGTATCGGGATTCCGGCGGAAAAGCACAGGGAGATCTTCGACGCGTTCTGCCAGGCCGACACCTCGACCACCCGGCAGTTCGGCGGCACCGGCCTGGGCCTGGCGATCTGCAACCGGCTGGTGGAACTGATGGACGGCCGCATCTGGGTCGAGAGCGAGCCGGGGCGCGGCAGCACCTTCCTCTTCGTGGCCAGGCTGGGCATCGGGCGCGAGGCGGCCGCCCCGCAGCGCTCCAGCCGCCACACGCCGCTGGCGGGGCTGCACGCGCTGGTGGCGGACGACAACACGGCGGCGGCGGCCAGCCTGTCGCGGACCTTCGGCGAATGGGGGCTGCGGGTCGAGTCCGCGGGCGGCGGCGAAGAGGCCGCGAGCCGGATCGCGGCTGCGGCCGCGGCCGGCGATCCCTTCGACATCGTGCTGATGGACGCCTGCATGCCCGGCACCGACGGCTTCGCCGCCGTTCAGGCCACCAAGGACGTTGCCCCCGGCGTGGCGCGCACGGTCATGATGCTGCCGATGAAGAGCCAGCGCGAGGACGCCGCGCGCGCCCGGGCCCTGGGCGTGCTCTACACCCTGGTCAAGCCGGTTTCCCAGTCGGACGTGCTGGACGCCACCATGCTCGCGCTCGGCATCGCCGACCGTTACGCCTTCGAGGTGGATTCGGACGATCTGCAGCGCACCCTGTTCTCGGCGGCGAAGGAGCAGAAGGCCGTCCTGGACGTGCTGCTGGTGGAGGACAACCCGGTCAACCAGATGCTGGCGGTGCGCGTCCTGCAGAAGGGCGGACACAACGTGACCACCGCCAACAACGGCCAGGAGGCGGTGGACCAGTTCGAGGCGAAGAGCTTCGACGTGATCCTCATGGACGTGCAGATGCCGGTCATGGACGGCATCGAGGCCACCGAGGCGATACGCGCCCGCGAGGTGCGGCGCAGCTGGATCGCGTCCGGCCACCGGCACCACGTGTGGATCATCGCCATGACCGCGCACGCGATGGAAAGCGACCGCACGCGCTGCCTGGAGGCCGGGATGGACGACTACCTGTCCAAGCCGGTGCAGCCGGCCCAGTTGCTCGATGCGCTGGACCGCGCCCGACAGCGCGAGGACGACCCGGCCGACGAAGACCTGGTGCGCTGGTTCAACAACGCCAACCTCTGAGAGCCGGACCGGGGCAGCGCGCGTTTGCCTAGTCCGGGCCGCGCGTTTATAATAAAAAGGTTTGATCACAGCGGGATGGCTTCCTATGCGTCCCGCTTTTTGCGCGCAGCGCCCGCCCGAGCAGAAATCCGGAGTCCCTTCGTGTCCGCCTTCCCCCCCGCCCTGCTTGCGCTTGCCGACGGCACCGTGTTTCGCGGCATCGGCATCGGCGCGGCAGGCGCCAGCGTCGGCGAGGTGGTGTTCAACACTGCCATGACCGGCTACCAGGAGATCCTGACCGATCCGTCCTACTGTCGGCAGATCGTCACCCTGACCTATCCGCACATCGGCAACACCGGCACCAACCGGGAAGATTGCGAATCCGGGCGGGTTTACGCCGCGGGTCTGGTGATTCGCGACCTGCCCGCCCTGGCCTCGAACTTCCGCCAGGAGGAAACGCTGGATGCCTACCTGCGGCGCGAGAACGTGGTGGCGATCGCCGGCATCGACACGCGCAAGCTGACGCGGATCCTGCGCGAGAAGGGCGCCCAGAACGGCTGCCTGATGAGCGGCGAGGCGGACGAGGCCGAGGCGCTGCGGCAGGCGCGCGCCTTTCCGGGCCTGGCGGGCATGGATCTGGCCAAGGTGGTGAGCACCGGGCACGCCTTCGACTGGAACGAGGGCGAGTGGAAGCTCGGCCGCGGTTACGCGGCGCAGGGCGACGCCCGTTTCCATGTCGTGGCCTACGACTACGGGGTCAAGCGCAACATCCTGCGCATGCTCGCCGGCCGCGGCTGCCGGCTGACCGTCCTGCCGGCCCAGACGCCGGCGGCGCAGGCCTTGGCGCTCCGGCCGGACGGCATCTTCCTGTCCAACGGGCCGGGCGACCCCGAGCCCTGCGACTACGCGATCGCGGCGATCCGCGAATTCCTGGACCGCGAGGTGCCGACCTTCGGCATCTGCCTGGGCCACCAGTTGATGGCGCTGGCGAGCGGGGCGAAGACGCTCAAGATGAAGTTCGGCCACCACGGCGCGAACCACCCGGTGAAGGACCTGGACACCGGCCAGGTGCTGATCACCAGCCAGAACCACGGCTTCGCGGTGGATCCGGACACGCTGCCGCCGAATCTGCGCCCGACCCACGTCTCGCTGTTCGACGGCAGCCTCCAGGGCCTGGCGCGCACCGACGTGCCGGCCTTCTGCTTCCAGGGGCACCCGGAGGCGAGCCCCGGCCCGCACGACGTTGCCTACCTGTTCGACCGGTTCATCGAATTGATGCGAGTGAGGAGTCAGGGGTGAGGAGCAAGGGGTGGAAGGCGACCCGCGCCGCCTCCTGACCCCTGACTCCTTGCTCCTCGCCACAACATGCCCAAACGCACCGACATCCACAGCATCCTGATCATCGGCGCCGGCCCGATCATCATCGGCCAGGCCTGCGAGTTCGACTATTCGGGGGCGCAGGCCTGCAAGGCGCTGCGCGACGAGGGCTTCCGCGTCATCCTGGTCAATTCCAACCCGGCCACGATCATGACCGATCCCGGGATGGCGGACGTCACCTACATCGAGCCGATCACCTGGCAGGTGATCGAGAAGATCATCGAGAAGGAGCGTCCGGACGCGCTCCTGCCGACCATGGGCGGCCAGACCGCGCTGAACTGCGCGCTCGACCTCGCCCGCGAAGGCGTGCTCGAACGCTACGGCGTGGAGATGATCGGCGCGAAGAAGGAGGCGATCGACAAGGCCGAGGACCGCGAGAAGTTCAAGGCCGCGATGACCCGCATCGGGCTGGGCTCGGCGCGCTCGGGCATCGCCCACTCCCTGGAGGAGGCGATGCAGGTGCAGGCCGGCATCGGCTTCCCGGCGATCATCCGGCCGTCCTTCACCCTGGGTGGCACCGGCGGCGGCATCGCCTACAACATGGAGGAGTTCGCCGACATCTGCAAGCGCGGGCTGGAGGCGAGCCCCACGCGCGAGCTGCTGATCGAGGAGTCGCTGATCGGCTGGAAAGAGTTCGAGATGGAGGTGGTGCGCGACCGCAAGGACAACTGCATCATCGTCTGCTCGATCGAGAACCTCGACCCGATGGGCGTGCATACCGGCGATTCGATCACCGTAGCGCCGGTGCAGACGCTCACGGACAAGGAGTACCAGATCATGCGTAACGCCTCGATCGCGGTGCTGCGCGAGATCGGGGTCGACACCGGCGGGTCGAACGTGCAGTTCGCGATCAACCCGGACGACGGGCGCATGATCGTGATCGAGATGAACCCTCGGGTGTCGCGCTCCTCGGCGCTGGCCTCGAAGGCCACCGGCTTCCCGATCGCCAAGGTGGCGGCAAAGCTGGCGGTCGGCTACACGCTGGACGAACTGGCCAACGAGATCACCGGCGGTGCCACGCCGGCCTCCTTCGAGCCCTCCATCGACTACGTCGTGACCAAGGTGCCGCGCTTCGCCTTCGAGAAGTTCCCGCTGGCGAACAACCGGCTGACCACCCAGATGAAGTCGGTGGGCGAGGTGATGGCCATCGGCCGCACCTTCCAGGAATCGCTGCAGAAGGCGCTGCGCGGCCTCGAG
>DATMWM010000429.1:0-11596 GCA_035562535.1 Rhodocyclaceae bacterium
CCTCCAGCCCGCCAGCGTGCGCGGCGTCATGGTCAAGGTGCTGATCGCGCTGCTGCCGGGCATCGCCGCCTATGTCTGGTTCTTCAGCGCCGCGATCCTCGTGCAGATCGCGATCGCCTCGGCCGCCGCGCTCGCGGGCGAGGCCGCCATGCTGGCGATCCGCCGCCGGCCGGTCGCGATGTTCGTGGGCGACGGCAGCGCGCTGGTCACCGCCTGGCTGATCGCGCTCACGCTGCCGCCGATCGTGCCCTGGTGGGCGACCGTGGTGGCCGTGCTGTTCGGCATCGTGGTCACCAAGCACCTGTACGGCGGACTCGGCCAGAACCCGTTCAACCCGGCGATGGCCGCGTTCTGCATCATGATCGTGGCCTTTCCGGCGCTGATCTCGCAGTGGCCGCCGGTCGGCCAGCCCTTCCACGTCCAGCTCGACCTGATCCTCGGCGGCGTGCGCAACGTGGACGCGGTCACCGGCGCCACGCCGCTGGACGCGCTGCGCACCGCGCTGCGCGGCGGCCAGGACGTCACCGTGTCCTCGGTGATCGGCGGGGCGAAGCAGATCTTCGGCCTGGCCGGCGGCCACGGCTGGGAGTGGATCGCCGTGGGCTACCTGCTCGGCGGGCTGTGGATGATCCGCCAGCGGGTGATCAGCTGGCACATCCCGGTGGCATTCATCGCCGGCCTGGGCCTGACCGCGCTGCTGTTCAACCTGGCCAGCCCGGAGCGCTATGCCTCGCCGCTGTTCCACCTGGCCACGGGCGGCGCGATGCTCGGCGCCTTCTTCATCGCCACCGACCCGGTGTCCGGCGCGACCACGCCGCGCGGCAAGCTGATCTTCGGCGCGGCCATCGGCTTCATCACCTTCATGATCCGCAGCTTCGGCGCCTACCCGGACGGCATCGCCTTCGCGGTGCTGCTGCTGAACATCCTGGTGCCGCTGATCGACATGGCCACCCAGCCGCCGGTGTTCGGCCGCAAGGACAAGCCGTGAGCGCGCTCGCCGTTTCGATCCGCACCAGCCTGGTCCTGCTGGGTTTCACCCTGGCGTTCACCCTGCTCATGGCGGCGGTCTACGACGCCACCAAGGGCACCATCGCCGCCAGCGCCGAACAGGAGAAGATGAAGCTGATGAACGAGGTGCTGGCGCCGGGCGAATACGACAATGCGCTGCTTTCGGACTACGTCGAGATCCCCGCGGTCGCGGCGCTGGGCTCGTCGGCGCCGAGCCGGCTGTACCGCGCCCGCCGCCAGGGCCAGCCGGTGGCGCTGCTCTTCGAGGCGGTCGCGCCGGACGGCTACAGCGGCCGCATCCGCCTGCTGCTGGCGATGCGCGCGGACGGCCGTATCGCCGCAGTGCGGGTGACCGAGCACAAGGAGACGCCGGGACTGGGCGACTACATCGACATCCGCAAGGACAAGAACAAGGCCCGCCCCTGGATCACGCAGTTCAACCAGACCGGCCTGGACACGGTCCCGGCGCAGCGCTGGAAGGTGAAGAAGGACGGCGGCGCCTTCGACCAGGTCACCGGTGCGACGATCACCGCCCGCGCCGTAACCAACGCGGTCGGGCGCGCGCTGCCGTACGCGCTCGAACACCGGGAGAAACTTTTCGCGGCCCCCTCGGGGTCCAAGCTGGAGGGCTGAACCATGGACACCACCATCTACCGCGACATCGCCTACAACGGCGTCTGGAAGCAGAACACCGGGCTGGTGCAGATACTCGGCCTGTGTCCGATCCTGGCGATCAGCACCAACGCGGTGAACGCGGTGAGCCTGGGCCTGGCCACCATCCTGGTTATGGCGATCGCCAACCTGGCGGTCGCCTCGCTGCGCAACTTCATCCCCTACGAGATCCGCATCCCGGTGTTCATCCTGATCATCGCCGCCCTGGTGACCGTGGTGGACCTGGCCTTCAACGCCTGGCTGCACGAGCTCTATCTGGTGCTCGGCATCTTCATCCCGCTGATCGTCACCAACTGCATCGTGCTGGCGCGGGTGGAAGCCTTCGCCGCCAAGAACGGCGCCTGGGCCTCCACCGTGGATGGCGTGGCCATGGGCATCGGCCTGGTCTGGGTGCTCGGCCTGCTCGGCGCGATGCGCGAGTTCCTCGGCGCCGGCACCGTGCTCGGCGGCATCGACATGGTCTTCCCCGGCCTGCAGCCGCTGCAGGTCCTGCCCGCCGACTACCCGGGCTTCCTGCTCGCCATCCTGCCGCCCGGCGCCTTCATCCTGCTCGGCTGCATGATCGCCGCGAAGAACTGGCTGGACGCGCGCGCCGCCCGCCGGGCCGCCCGTCCCGCGCCGCCCCCGGCCGCGCAGCCGGCCTGATCGCCGCGCCGCCGCACGCTTGCTGCGGCGCAGCTTTGCACGGTCCGGCCCGGGCGGCCTACACTCGGCCGCCATGAACCGCCCGAATCGCAAGTCGGCCGCCCTCTTCCGGCTGGGTCCGGTGCTGCTGGCGCTGGCCTGCCTGTCCGGCCCGGCGCCCGCGGCGCCGGCAGACGAGCTTGCACTGGAGGTGCGCGAGATCGCCCCAGGCATCTTCGTGCACCCGGGTCGCCAGGAGGACAGCTCGGCCGCGAACCTCGGCGACATCGCCAACCTCGGCTTCGTCGTCGGCGGGCGCTGCGTGGCGGTGATCGACACCGGCGGCAGCCTCGCGGTCGGCCGAGAGCTGCGCGAGGCGGTACGCCGGGTAACCCCGCTGCCGGTGTGCTACGTGATCAACACGCACGTGCATCCGGACCATATCTTCGGCAACGCCGCCTTCGCCGCCGACGCGCCGGTCTACGTCGGCCACCAGCGGCTGCCGGCGGCCCTGGCGGCGCGCGGCCGCAACTACCGACACGCCCTAGAACGCGACATGGGCGAGCCGGCGGCTGGCAGCGAGATCGTGCCGCCGACGCTGACGGTCCGCGACACCCTGGATCTCGACCTGGGCGACCGGGTGCTGCAACTGCGCGCCTGGCCGACCGCGCACACCGACAACGACCTCACCGTGTTCGATCCGCGCACCGGCACGCTCTGGCTATCGGACCTGCTGTTCGTCCGCCGCATCCCGGTGGTCGACGGCAGCCTGAAGGGCTGGCTGGTCGCGATCGAGGAGATGCAGCGCCTGCAGCCGAAGCGCGTGATCGCCGGCCACGGCGAGGCCGGCGCGGCCTGGCGGGAGGCGCTGGCCGAGCAGGCGCGCTACCTGAACCTGCTGCTCGCCGAGGTGCGCCAGGCGATCCGCGAGAAGAAGACCCTGCAGCAGGCGGTGGACACGGTCGGGCTGGCCGAACGCGAGCGCTGGCTGCTGTTCGACGGCTTCCACCGGCGCAACGTCACCGCCGCCTATGCCGAGTTGGAGTGGGAGGATTAGGCGAGCCGCCGGAACGGATGGCACGCAACTTGATCTGAGGCTTACTGGCAATCAGTCCGGGAGCTTCCATGTCCGTCCGCCGCAGTCTCGGCGCCGCAGCGATTCTCGCAATGGTGGCCCTGCACGTCCCTGCGGCGGGCGCCGCCGAGGCCGAGCCGGCGGCCGACATCTGGCACATGGTGCGTACCAGCCTGTTCGGCAACCGTCCGATTTCGGAGCAGTCCGAGGGCGTGGTCGAACTCGACGCGCCGGCGCGCGCCGAGGACGCCGCCACCGTGCCGATCGCCATCCGCACGAAGCTCCCGCAGAATCCGGAGCGCTACGTGCGCCGGATCTACCTGGTGATCGACCGCAACCCGTCGCCGGTCGGGGCAACCTTCACCTTCACCCCGGAAAGCGGCCGCGCCGACCTGGAGACCCGGGTACGGATCGAGGAATACACGAACGTGCGCGCGATCGCCGAGGTGAGCGACGGCAGCCTTTACATGGCGACCCGCTACGTCAAGGCCTCCGGCGGCTGCTCGGCGCCGGCCGGCAAGGACCAGGCGGCTGCGGCTGCGCGCCTGGGCAAGATGAAGCTCAAGCTGGACGAAGCGGCGGTGCCCGGCAAACCGGTGCAGGCGCAGCTCATGATCAGCCACCCGAACAATTCGGGCATGGCCATGGACCAGCTCACGCGGCTCTACACGCCGCCCCACTTCGTGCGGCGCATCGAGGTCACATACGCCGGCCGGCCGGTCCTGACCGCCGAGGTGGACTTCACGATCAGCGAGAACCCGAACTTCCGCTTCTATTTCGTGCCGCGCGGCGAGGGCGAGCTGAAGGCCGAGGTGGTGGATACCGACGACCTGAAGTTCGAGAGCTCGATCGCCGTGCGCCGCGAAGGCGCCGGCTCGTGAGCGCGGCGCGGGCAGCTATTTCTTCGCGATGCCGCAGCGCCTGGCGGCGTCGGCCTGGAGCGCGCGGTAGGCCTTGCCCTTCTCCTTGAGCGGCTCGGGATCGCGGAACACCCCGGCCCGCTCCCCGCCCATGCCCTGGTAGCGCGAGATGGTGGCCGCCTCGACGTAGTCGTCGTAGCTCATCGTGCGGGCGATCTCGTCGATCACGCAGGAGCACTTGTAGATGTACTCGTATTCCCCGCCGTTGCGGCGCAGGCATTCCAGGACGTACTCGACCCGGTCGACCGTGGGATAGTCGTGGGCGAGCGCGGAACCGCAGAGTGCGGCAAGCAGCGGCGCGAGGCACAGGCGAAGGCGCATCGGCAATCCTCATCGATGGTGTCGGAAAGGGTCGCCAGCAGCTTCCGTGCCCGCCTGACGCGCCTGCTTGCGGGCGTGGTCGTGCCGCTCGTCGCCGGCCTGGCGGTGGCGGCCGGTCCTCCCCCGGCCGGCGCAATCGAGGCGGTACGGCTCGCCGACGACGTGCTGCTCTTCCCAGGCGCAACCGAAGCGCCTTCCCCGACCAACCGCGGCCGAGTGGCCAACGTCGCCGCCATCCTCGCCCCCGGCGGCGCGATCCTGATCGGCAGCGGATCGAGCGACGCCCACGGCGAGGCGATACTCGCGCGGATCGAGCGCGAGCTGCCGAAACCGCCCGTGCTCGCGGTCAACCTCTACGCCGGAGCCGAACACGTGCTCGGCAACACCGCCCTGGAACGGCGCGGCGTGACCATCCTGGCACACGAGGAAACCGACCGCTACCTGCGTCAGAACTGTCCGCGCTGCATCCGCAATCTGGCCGCCGCGGCGGGGGAGGACGCGCTGCACGGCTCGGCGCCGGCGCGGCCGGGCCGGCTGATCGGCGCCTCGCAGACCGTTGAATCGGGCGGCCGCCGCATCGAGATCCTTCACTTCGGGCCGGCGCACCAGGCCGGCGACCTCGCGGTGTTCGACCCGGCAAGCGGCATCCTGTTCGCCGGCGCCCTGGCGAGCTTCGGCGCGGTGCCGGACGCGCACGACGCCGACATCGAGGGCTGGCTCGCCGCGCTGGAGGCACTCGGCCGTATTCCGGCACGGATCGTCGTCCCCGACCGCGGACCGCCCGCCCCGCCGGCCCGCCTGGCCGAAGTCGCGGCCTACCTGCGCGAGCTGCGCGACGCCACGGCCCAAGCCTACCGGGCCGGCGTGCCGCTGCGCGACGCGCCGCGCGCGGCCGAGCTTCCCCGCTACCGGCAGTGGGCGCTCTACGAGCAGAACCACGCGCGCAACGTGCACCACGAGTACCTGCGCCTGGAGCGAAGTGATTTGGAGCGGTAGTCCGCAGGGCGCAAGACGGTGGATTACGCACCTGCGGTGCTAATCCACCCAACGCCGTGTCGCATGCGCGCAACGCGTAGGGTGGGATAGGCCGCAAGGCCGTATCCCACCGTCGCTGCGCCGAGGCCCGACGGGCCGTGTCCCCCCGTCGCGGATCGAAAGGTGGATTACGCACCTCCGGTGCTAATCCACCCTACGCCAGGTCGCAAGCGCGCAACGCGTAGGGTGGGATAGGCCGCAAGGCCGTATCCCACCGTCGCTGCGACGAGGCCCGACGGGCCGCGTCCCCCCGTCGCAGATCGAAAGGTGGATTTCGCACCTGCGGTGCTAATCCACCCTACGAGCCGCCGGGCGCCGGGACGACGGCCTCAGCCGTCGTACTTGATGTAGCGGAAGCGCTGGTCGTCGTTCGGCGTGCCCTCCAGCGGGCCGCCCTCCCTGCCCGGCTGCCAGTGGATCACCTCCTCGATCTTGCGCGCCAGGGCGAAGTCCTTGTCGGTGATGCCCTTGGCCGAATGGGTCACCAGCTTGACGATCACGAAGGCGTAGGAGACGGTCAGGTCCGGGTGGTGCCAGGCGGCCTCCGCCAGGTGGCCCACGGCATTGACCACCATCAGCGTGGCCTTCCAGCCCTCGGTGCGGTACTTGCGGCGTATCCAGCCGTCCTCGTAGTACCAGTGGGGAAGCTCGCGGGCCAGGCGCTCCCTGACTTCCGCTTCCCCGTAGGCCTGCTCCTTCCTGCTTTCCATGTCCCTCTCCCGTGGTCCGTGGGCCTAGACGGCTGTGACACCCCCGGCGCGCAAAGGTGCCGTCCAAGTTGCATTTCTGACACAGCCCGGCGCCACAGATTCCCCTTCGGCCGGATGGGATAGGCCCGGGGCGAGCGGCCTCCCATGCGTTCTTGCACCGGGCACGCAATGTGCTAAAACCAAAGCACCTCGGCATTGAGAATTCTTTCCGTTCAGCCGACGGGGATACAAGAGAGCCAACGGATCGCGTGTCGTCACGGCCGCGCCGGCACGCCAATCACAGACCAAAGGAGGAGTTTATGTCGGGCATATCAACGCAGATCAAGTTGCCGATCGCCCTTGCACTGGCTTGTCTACCGGGCCTCGCCCTGGCCAACGCCGACGTCGCAAAGCTGACCAAGGATCCGAACAACTGGGCCATGCAGGCCGGCGATTTCGCCAACCAGCGGTACAGCGAGCTGAAGCAGATCAACAAGGACAACGTGAAGAACCTGCGGCCTGCCTGGACCTTCTCCACCGGCGTGCTGCGCGGCCACGAGGGCGGGCCGCTGGTCATCGGCAACACGTTGTACGTGCACTCGCCGTTCCCGAACAAGGTCTTCTCGATCGACCTCGAGACCCAGAAGATCAACTGGAAGTACGAGCCGAAGCAGGATCCGAGCGTGATCCCGGTGATGTGCTGCGACACGGTCAACCGCGGCGTTGCCTACGCGGAAGGCAAGATCTTCCTCCAGCAGGCCGACACCAACCTGGTCGCGCTGGACGCCAAGACCGGCAAGGAACTCTGGAAGGTCAAGAACGGCGACCCGAAGGCCGGCGGCACCAACACCAACGCCCCGCACGTCTTCAAGGACAAGGTGTTCACCGGCATCTCCGGCGGCGAGTTCGGCGTGCGCGGCTACATCGCGGCCTACAACATCAGCGACGGCAAGCTGGCGTGGAAGGGCTACTCGATGGGCCCGGACAGCGAAATGCTGATGGATCCCGACAAGACCATGACCTGGACCGACGGCAAGATGGCGCCGGTCGGCAAGGACAGCTCGCTCAAGACCTGGCAGGGCGACCAGTGGAAGATCGGCGGCGGCACCACCTGGGGCTGGTACTCCTACGACCCGGCGCTCAACCTCATGTACTACGGTTCGGGCAACCCGTCGACCTGGAACCCGACCCAGCGCCCCGGCGACAACAAGTGGTCGATGACCCTCTGGGCGCGCGACGTCGATACCGGCAAGGTCGCCTGGGTCTACCAGATGACCCCGCACGACGAGTGGGACTATGACGGGGTCAACGAGGTGATCCTCGCCGACATCGACGTCAAGGGCAAGAAGACGCCGGCGCTGGTCCACTTCGACCGCAACGGCTTCGGCTACACGCTCAACCGCAAGACCGGCGAGCTGCTGGTGGCCGAGAAGTTCGATCCGAAGGTGAACTGGGCCACCCACGTGGACATGAAGACCGGCCGTCCCAAGGTCGATCCGAAGTTCGCCACCTCCAAGCACACCGCCGCCGACCGCGGCCCGGACATCAACAGCAAGGGCATCTGCCCGGCCGCGCTTGGCACCAAGGACCAGCAGCCTGCCGCCTTCAACCCGAAGAACGGCAAGTTCTACGTGCCGACCAACCACGTGTGCATGGACTACGAGCCGTTCAAGGTGGAATACACCGCCGGCCAGCCGTACGTCGGCGCCACCCTGTCGATGTACCCGGCGCCCGGCAGCCACGGCGGCATGGGCAACTTCATCGTGTGGAACGCGGGCACCGGCAAGATCGAGCAGACCAAGGCCGAGAAGTTCTCGGTGTGGTCCGGTCCGGTCGTCACCGCCGGCGGCATCGCCTGCTACGGCACGCTCGAGGGCCACTTCAAGTGCGTCGATGCCGACAACATCAACAAGGAGCTCTACAAGTTCAAGACGCCGTCGGGCATCATCGGCAACGTCGCGACCTGGTCGCACAAGGGCAAGCAGTACATGGGCGTGCTCTCCGGGATCGGCGGCTGGGCCGGGATCGGCATGGCGGCGGGCCTGGAGAAGGACACCGACGGCCTGGGCGCGGTCGGCGGCTACCGGGACCTGAAGAACTACACCGAGCTGGGCGGCGTCATGACGGTATTCAGCCTCCCGTAATGCGGACTGCGGGTCGGCACGCGCCGACCCGCCTCTTTCCTGCCGGCGCCCGGTCGGACCGGGCGCCGGCTGCACAATTCCAAGCCACGGACATCATGCGAACCGAGAAGAATCGACTGCGCGTCGCGGTGCTGCTCGCCGCAGCACTCTCGCTGCCCGGCATCGCCCAGGCCGAGGACCCGCCCTACAAGGTGGTGGACGGCAACAAGGTGGACACCAGGACGCTGGACGGTTGGCGGACCTGGCGCGCGCTCGCCTGCGAGCGCTGCCACGGCCCGCAGCAGCAGGGCATGGTCGGCCCCTCGCTGATCGACGCGCTGAAGCGCCTGAGCAGGGAGGAGTTCAACAAGACCGTGCTCGAAGGCCGCCCCGAGAAGGGCATGCCGAACTTCAACGGCAGCGAGCAGGTGACCAAGAACCTGGACGGCCTCTACGGTTTCCTCAAGGGCCGCTCCGACGGCGCGATCAAGCCCGGCCGCCTCGAAGAACTCAAGGAATAGCGGGCGGCGCGCGGGTACTTGCGCCCGGGCCGAGCCGGGCGTAGGTTCGCCTGACTCAAGGCTCTCCTCCACGATCATGTTTTCAGCCCGAATGCTGCGCTGCCGCGTCCTACTGCTCGCCTCGGCCGTCACCCTGATGCCGGTCGCGGCTGCGGCCCAGACCGACGGACCGAAGGTCCTCAGGGTCTGCGCCGACCCGAACAACCTGCCGCTGTCGCACCGCCAGTTGAACGGTTTCGAGAACCGGCTGGCGGAACTGCTCGCCCAGAATCTGGGCTGGAAGCTGGAGTACACCTTTTTCCCCCAGCGCATGGGCTTCGTGCGCAACACGTTGCGCGCCAAAGAGCCGCAGAGCGAGCGCTACAAGTGCGACCTGATCATGGGCGTGCCGGTGGGCTTCGAACTGGCCAGCACCACCAAGCCCTACTACCGTTCCACCTACGCGCTGGCGTATGTCAGGGGCAAGGGGCTGGACCGGGTGGCCACGCCGGAGGACCTGCTGAAGCTCGATGCGGCAACCCTGGGCAAGCTGAAGTTCGGCGTGTTCGCCCAGACCCCGCCGGTGGACTGGCTGCTGCGCCACAAGCTGTTCGACCAGGCAGTGCCCTACCAGCGGCAGACCGGCGACCCCGAACAATACCCGGGCGAGATGGTCGAGAAGGACCTGGTGGCCGGAAAGATCGACGTTGCCTTCGTGTGGGGCCCGATGGCAGGCTATTTCGCGAAGAAGCTCGCGAGCCCGCAGATCGCGGTCGTTCCCTTCAGGCCCGACCCCGAGATTCGCTTCGACTACCCCATGGCCATGGGCGTGCGCTTCGGCGAAAGCGAATGGAAAGCGCGGGTCGAGCAGTTCATCGACGCCAACCGCCCGAAGATCCAGGGCATCCTGGCAGCCTACGGCGTGCCGCAACTCGACGAGTCGGGCAACTTCATCCAGGCGGCGGCCGATCCAAGCGTGCGCATCGGCGGGGACCCCCTGCCCTACCGGGTGGCGCAAGGCAAGGTCGATCAGGCCACCTTCGTCGGCTGGCGGCTGTTCCATGCCAATTGCGCCACCTGCCACGGCAACGACGCAACCGGCACAGACCGGGCGCCGAACCTGCTGCCGCGGGTAAAGGAGATGTCGGCCGAGCGCTTCGTCGGCACGGTGCTGATGCGCTACAAGCTGGTGACGCCCGCGGGCGAGGCGGCCGGCGAGACCGGCGCGCGCGAGGCCCTGGTCGCGGAGATCCTGCAGCGCAAGGCCGGCGACATCCAGATGCCGGCCTGGGACGGCGACCCGAACGTCAAGCCTCACATCATGGACCTCTACGCCTATCTGCGCGCCAGGGCCGACGGCGTGCTGGGCGAAGGCCGGCCCGAGCCGATGGCATCGTCCGGAGCCGGAAAATGAGGCTCGCCGCGGCGCTGCTGCTCGCGCTCGGCATCACCTCGGCCGCCTGCGCCGAGTCGCAGCCGATTTCCGAGGCAGAGACCGCGCTGTTCATGACCGACTACCTGGCCGCGCTGCCTGTCCCCTCCGCGCTGCGCTACGGCCTGGTCAGGCGGGGCACGCTCGAACCCGGATTCTCGGACACGGTGCAACTCGACCTCAAGCCCGCCGCGGGCGCCGCGCGCAGCGTGGAAACGCGCTGCCTTTCCGGCAGCCGCAAGCTGGAGATGCCCGAACTGGACTTCGCCCAGGGCAATCCCGCCCTGCTGTGCTTCTTCGAGCGCGACATCCGCGAGATGGAACGACTGACCGGCGGGCGATCCGCCTATTTCCGCAAGCGCATCCGCGTGGCGCTGGCCGGGAGCGCGCAGGTCAGGCCGGCCACTTTCTCGTACAATGGCCACCCGGTCGCGGGAACGGAGATCCGCATCGCGCCCTACGAGGACGATCCGCTGCGCGGCCGCTACGAGCGCTACGCAGGCAAGGTCTACCTATTCAGGATGTCGAACGAAGTGCCCGGCGGACTGATCGAGGCCACTGCCCTGATTCCGGCGGGCAGCGCCGCGCAGCCCGCCGACGTCCCGCTGCTGGAAGAAGCGCTCACCCTGGCCGGCGGCCAGAGTCCGGACCCGACCCGATGAACCCGAACACGCACCGTGCCTTCGTCGCCCTTGGCAGCAACCTGCACTCGCCGGAGCGCCAGGTGCTGGCCGGCTTCGACGAGATCGCCGCCACGCCGGGCGTGGACCTGCTTGCCCGCTCGTCGCTGTATCGCACCGCGCCGGTGGGCTACGACGACCAGCCGGATTTCATCAATGCCGTCGCCGAAATCCGCACGCGGCTGACGCCCGCGGAACTGCTGGACGAACTGCTGGCCATCGAGGCGAGCCGCGGCCGCGTGCGCGATTTCGCCAACGCCCCGCGCACGCTGGATCTGGACATCCTGATCTACGACGACCTGCAGCTGCGCACCGATCGCCTCACCCTGCCCCACCCGCGCGCCCACCTGCGCGCCTTCGTCCTCCACCCTCTGGTGGAGATCGCCCCGGACGCTGTCATCCCCGGCCTAGGTCCGGCCTGGCACTGGCTGGCCGGCGTGCGCGACCAGGGCATCCGGCGGATCGCCGAGGAGGTGACCTTCCGGCTGGCGCTCGGTTCGCTCGTCGGCGCGACCTG
>DATMWM010000430.1:0-12250 GCA_035562535.1 Rhodocyclaceae bacterium
AAAGCAGGGTGGCCAGCCGGGCGGCGTCGTGGAGCGGCAGCAGGCCGCCGGCCAGCCGGGCGAAGCCGGCGGCGATCCAGTAGTAGAGCGGCGGGGTGTCCGGCAGCGGCTCGCCGGCCAGGCCGGGCACCAGCCAGCCGCGGCCTTCGAGCATGCCGTAGGCGATGCCGAAATGCGTGACGTCGTCGGCCTTCCAGGGGTCGCGGCCGAGCAGGCCCAGGATCAGGTAGATCGCGCCCAGTACCACCAGGTGCGGGCCCGGGGGCGGCACGGTCCATGGGAAGCGGGGGAGAATCTTCACGGCCCTGGCGCGGGGGACGGCGCGATGCGACTCCGGGTGCGATCCGGCGCATCGGACGCGACGCCCGGATCGATGCGGGATTGTAGCGCGGCGGGCCGGGCCGGGCGGGTCCGGACGGCGCGCGGCAGCCAAGAAAAAAGGCAGCCCGGGCTGCCTTTTGTTGGCGCGCAGCCGCCGCTCAAGCGGCGCGCTTGCCGTATTTCTGGCGGAAACGCTCGACCCGGCCGGCGGTGTCCATGATCTTCTGCTTGCCGGTGTAGAAAGGATGGCAGGCGGAGCAGACTTCCACGTGAAGCTGCGGCTTGCCGATCGTGGAACGGGTCTTGAAGGTGCTGCCGCAGCTGCAGGTGACGTCGATCTCGACGTACTTGGGGTGGATATCGGGCTTCATGGTGTTCCTCTCAGATTGCGTGCCGGCGCCGCACCGGCCGAAAGACCCGCGATTATGAGCGAATCCGGCCGCTCAGGCAAGACGCTTCGCGGTGCCCGTGTCTGGCACCTGCATGTCCACAGAACCTAGCCGCCGGCCGGCTGCCGGGTCGTGTCGGATGGTGGCGATTTCGCGGGCAGGCCGTCGATCGGCTCGACCGTGACCCGGACATCGATCTCCTGCTCGCCGCCGCCGAGGATCACCCCGCGCAGCGGGCTGATGTCGCTGAAGTCCCGCCCCCAGGCCAGGGTCACGTGCTGCAGGTCGGGCAGCAGGTCGTTGGTCGGGTCGAAGTCCACCCAGCCCAGGCCGGGGACGAATACCGACAGCCAGGCGTGCGAGGCGTCGGCCCCGACCAGGCGCGGCCGGCCGGGCGGCGGAACGGTCAGGATGTAGCCGCTCACGTAGCGCGCCGCCAGGCCGAGCGAGCGCAGGCAGGCGATGGCCAGGTGGGCGAAGTCCTGGCAGACGCCGCGGCGCCTGGCGATCACCTCCTCCAGGGGCGTGGCGACCGTGGTGGCGTGCGGGTCGAACTCGAAGCCGCGATAGATGGCGCGGCACAGCGCGTGTGTCGCCTCCAGCAGCGGGCGGCCGGGCCGGAAGGCCGGCTGCGTGAGCTGCGCCAGCGCCGGCGTGGCCTTGATGTGCGGCGATTCGAACAGGTAGCGGCATGCGTCCAGCGCGGCCTCGTCGGCCGCGGCATGCAGGCCGGTGCCCACGGATTCCCAGGACGGCGAGCCGGTGCGTGCCAGGTCGACCGCATGCCGGATCACGGTCACCCGGGATTCGGCCCGCACGATCAGCTCGTCGTGGGGCGTCTCGATCACGACGAACACCTCCGCGTTGCCGAAGTAATCCACCCGTTCCCGCCATTCCGAGGTCGGCGGCGAGAAGCTCAGCCGGTGCGTCTCGCACTGCTGCCACGGGCAGGTGCGCGGCCGCAGATGGGCAAGCTGCTGCGACAGCAGCACCGGCGCGGCGTAGGTGTAGTGCGTCTCGTGGACGACGCGGTAGCGCGCGGCATCCATCTCAGGTCGACAGGGTGCGCCGGCTGGCGCCGACGTGGCTGAAGAAGCGCAGCGCGATCTGGTCCGACAGGCCGAAGGTCGCGCTGGCGATCCGGTCGAGCAGCGTGCCGAGTTCCTCGATGCCCTCGGGGGACGCAAGCAGGACGGCCAGGTCCATCTCGCGCAGCAGCGGCAGCATCGGCCGCAGCGGATCCTCCGGCAGCGGGCCGAACTGGTCGGACAGCCGGTCGATGTAGTCGCGGATGCCGGCGACCTGGAAGATCACCGAGCGCGGATTGCCGGGATCGAGCAGCAGCAGGTCGAACACCGGCAGGCGCTCGGGGCGCGCCATGTAGCGGGAACGGTAGGTGACGATGCTGTCCGCGAGATCGAGCAGCCACTCCAGTCCGGACTCCGGCGGCGCCTGGAGCGCGTGGCGCAGCGACAGCCAGAGGAACTGCAGGCGCTCGATGCGCCGCCCCAGCGAGAGCAGGCGCCAGCCCTGGTCGCGGGTCATGCCGTCCAGCGCGAAGCCGGCCAGGGTCATCAGCGACAGCACGGTCCGGTCGAGCAGGTCGAAGGCGGTGCCGATGCGCACCCGGTTCGCACGGGCGCGCGCCAGGTTGCGCGTCAGGCGGTTGATGGTGCGCCAGTTGTCCACCGAAAGCCGCTCGCGCAGCTGGAAGGCCACGCCGGAGAGCTGGCGCAGGTTCGAGGCGAGCGTGGTCGGCCGCTCGTCGTTGAACAGCGCGTCGAGCAGCGCCTCCTCGGTGTCCGCCTCGCCCGGCGCCGATTCCGGCTCGTCGTCCGCCTCGCCAGGGAGCAGGCCGACCCGGCCGCACAGGCCCCAGATCGCCGTCCATTCGGGGCCGCCCTGGGCGTCCGACTGGTCGATCAGCCGGGACAGCGCGACCCGCAGGAGCCTGGCCACGTTGTCGCAGCGCTCCGCGTAGCGGCCGAACCAGAACAGGTTCTCCACCACCCGGCTGGACAGGTTGGCGCCGCTGCGCACCAGATCCTGCGGGCCGATGGCCCGGCGCAGCAGGCTGAAGGTGCTCACCGGCCCGGAAGACAGCACCCAGGTGTCCTTGCTCAGGCCGCCGCGCTGCATCGACAGCACCCGCATGTCGGCGTCCGAGCCGACCCGGGTCAGCCCGCCGGGCATGACCACGTAGCCGTCCGGGCTCGCGCAGGCGAACACGCGCAGGCCGATCACCCGCGCGTTCAGCCGGCGCGGGTGGCTGCGGTCCCAGACCGGCGCCTGGGAGAGCTGCACCCACTCCTGGGCGACGTAGTTGTAGGGACGCGCGCGCATCTCCGCGATCAGCGCCTTGCGTCGGACGGGCGTCAGGTCGCTGCCGAAGATGGCCTCGAAGCGCTGCTGGGGAAAGGCCGACTTGATGACCAGGTTCGACAGTTTCTCCAGCGCGTCCTCCAGGGCGGCGGGTTCGCCGCACCACCAGGTGGCCACCGAGGGCATGGCCAGCGGCTTGCCGGTCAGCCGTTCGCACAGCAGCGGCAGGTAGCCGAGCAGCGCGTCGGATTCGAGCAGGCCGGATCCCAGGGCGTTGGCGATCAGCACGTTGCCCAGCCTGGCGGCCTGGGTCAGGCCCGGCACGCCGAGCGCGGAATCGCTGCGCAGTTCCAGCGGGTCGGAGTAGTCGTCGTCCAGGCGGCGCAGGATGGCATGGACCCGCTTCAGGCCGGACACGGTCTTCAGCCAGACGCGGCCGTTGCGCACGGTCAGGTCCGGACCCTCGACCAGGGGGAAGCCGAGATAGCGGGCCAGATAGGCGTGCTCGAAGTAGGTCTCGTTGTACGGGCCCGGCGTGAGCAGGACGATCAGCGGCGCTTCGTCGCCGCTGGGTGCCCAGTGGGCCAGGCTGTCGCGCAGCGTGCCGAAGAAGTCCGCCAGGTGGTGCACCCGCAGGTCGCGGAAAAGCTCCGGGAACACGCGGGACACGATCAGGCGGTTCTCCAGCGCGTAGCCGGCCCCGGAGGGCGCCTGGGTGCGGTCGGCGATCACCCACCATCGGCCGTCCGGCGAGCGCGCCAGGTCCGCGGCGTAGAAGTGCAGATGCACCCCGCCCGGCGGCGCGATGCCGTGCGCCGGGCGCAGGAAACCGGCGTGTCCATGCACCAGGGGCGGCGGCAGCAGTCCTTCGCGCACCAGTCGCTGCTCGCCGTAGATGTCGGCCAGGATGCGGTCGAGCAGGGCGGCACGCTGGCTCACCGCGGCCTCGATCTGCGCCCATTCCTCGGCCGAGACGATCAGCGGCAGCAGGTCCAGCTCCCAGGGCCGGTCGGCGCCCCGGGGGTCGGCATAGACGTTGTAGGTGACGCCGTTCTCGCGAATCTGCTGCTGGACGTGCGTCAGGCGCTGGCGCATCTGTTCCGGCGGCGCGGCCGCCAGCGCCTCGAACAGCGGCCGCCAGTGCTCCCGGGCCTCGAAGGGCGCGGCGAGCATCTCGTCGTAGCGCGCCGTATCCTGGGGATAGGCGGCAAGCAGCTGGCGGGGCATGGCGGCGTCGGAGCGGGTCGGCGATCGGTTAGCCGGGATCGTACCAGCAGCCGCGGCGCCGGCAGTCGATCACCCGTCACGAACCGCCCGCGAACGCTCAGGTGCGGCGCAGGTCCAGCGTGAACGGGAAGTTCGGATTCCGCTCGGCTGGCGGCACCTGCATCCGTCCCGGCGTGTGGCCGATGCGGAAGAAGCGGGCGCGCCGCCGTGTCTCGGCCTCGTAGGCGTTGACCGGAAAATGCTCGTAGTTGCGCCCGCCCGGATGGGCCACGTGGTACTGGGCGCCGCCGAGCGAGCGGCTCATCCAGGTGTCCACCAGGTCGAACACCAGCGGATTGTGGCTGGGGATCGCCGGGTGCAGCGCCGAGGGCGGCTCCCAGGCCTTGTAGCGCACGCCGGCGACGTACTCGCCGACCCTGCCGGTGGGGGCGAGCGGCACGATGCGGCCGTTGCAGGTCAGCACGTGGCGCTCGTCGATCAGCCCGGTGACGCGGACCTGCAGCCGCTCGACCGAGGAATCGACGTAGCGGGCGGTGCCGCCCGGCGCGCCTTCCTCGCCCATCACGTGCCAGGGTTCGAGCGCATGGCGCAGCTCCACGTCGACGCCGCGGGCGGCGAAGTCGCCGTAGAAGGGGAAGCGGAACTCGAAGTGCGGCGCGAACCAGGCCGCCTCCAGCGGGTAGCCCGCGGCCCGCATCTCCTCGATCACGTCGTCCAGATCCTGCTGGACGAAGTAGGGCAGCATGAAGCGGTCGTGCAGCTCGGTGCCCCAGCGCTTGAGCCGGTCAGGGGCGTAGGGGTCGCGCCAGAAGCGGGCCACCAGGGCGCGCATCAGCAGCTGCTGGGTGAGGCTCATGCGGGCGTGCGGCGGCATCTCGAAGGCGCGCAGCTCCAGCAGGCCGAGCCGGCCGGTGGGGCCGTCGGGCGAATAGAGCTTGTCGATGCAGAACTCGGTCCGGTGGGTGTTGCCGGTGACGTCGATCAGCAGGTTGCGCAGCAGCCGGTCGACCAGCCAGGGCGCGCATTCCTGCCCTGCGGGCGGGAACTGGCGGAAGGCGGTTTCGAGCTCGTAGACCGAGTCGTTGCGCGCCTCGTCCACACGCGGGTGCTGGCTGGTCGGGCCGATGAACAGGCCGGAGAAGAGGAAGGACAGCGCCGGGTGGTTGTGCCAGTAGGAGATCAGGCTGCGCAGCAGGTCGGGCCGGCGCAGGAAGGGCGAGTCGGCGATCGTGGCGCCGCCGAGGACGAAGTGATTGCCTCCCCCGGTGCCGGTGTGCTGGCCGTCGAGCATGAACTTCTCGGTTGCCAGCCTCGACTGCCTGGCCGCCTCGTAGAGGTGCTCGGTGTGGTCGACCAGTTCGTCCCAGCTCTTCGCGGCGTGGATGTTGACCTCAATGACGCCCGGGTCCGGCGTGACCCGGATGTGGTCCACGCGCGGGTCCTTGGGCGGCTCGTAGCCCTCGAACAGTATGGGCTGGCCGAGATCGCCCGCGGTCGCCTCGCAGGCGGCCACCAGTTCCAGGTAGTGCTCCAGTTCGGCCAGCGGAGGCATGAACACGTACAGGACGCCGTTCCTCGGCTCGGCGCATAGCGCCGTGCGCACGATCCAGTCGGCAGACTGGAACGGCGCCGGCCGACGCGCCGCGGCCTGGTCCGGCGCCAGGCTGGCGCGCGGCCCCGCGAACTCTTCACCTCGCAACGGATGGCGCAACTGGATCAGTTCGCGGATCGACGCATGGGGCTGGAGCGCCGGAAACGGCCGGCTCTGGTCCGGCGGGAAGATCCAGGGGTAGTCGGTCGCAGCCGTCCAGGGTTGCGAATCGAGCGGCAGTCGGAATCCCAGGGGCGAGTCGCCCGGAATCAGGTACAGGCGCTCCTCGCGCAGGAACCAGGGTCCGCTGCGCCAGGCCGGCAAAGCGTGATCCCGGACCACCGGGAGCACCCAGCCGACCACCTTGTCCAGCCCCTGGCCGAAGACCTTGCGCAGCCGGTCGCGCTCCAGCGGATCGTCCAGGCGCGCGTCGAAGGGGTCGACGTTGCCCGGCAGGCGCCGCTCGCGCCAGAGGTAGTACCAGACGTCCTCGTGGGCCGGCATCATATGGTGCCCACCCACGCCCAGTCGCTCGGCCACCCCTTCGAGGAAGCGGCGCGCGTCGGCGTCGGTCACGCCGTAGTCGGTGCCCTCGTCGGCGAACAGGGCGGGGTTGGCCCACATCGGCTCGCCGTCGCGGCGCCACCACACGCCGAGCGACCATCTGGGCAGTTGCTCGCCCGGGTACCACTTGCCCTGGCCGTAGTGCAGGAAGCCCTGCGGCGCGTACTTGGCCTTCAGCTTCGCCAGCAGCCCCTCGGCCAGCCCGCGCTTGGTCGGCCCGAGCGCGGCGGTGTTCCATTCCGCGCCGTCCGGGTCGTCGACCGAGACGAAGGTCGGCTCGCCGCCCATGGTCAGGCGCACGTCGCCGGCCTGCAGTTCGGCGTCGATGGAATGGCCGAGGGATTCGATCCGCGTCCATTGCTCGTCGGTGTAGGGCTTGGTGACCCGCGGGGCCTCCCAGATCCGTTCCACCCGCATCGCGTGCGAGAACTCGCATTCGGCCTTCTCGGCAAATCCGGTCACCGGCGCCGCGCTGGTCGGTTCCGGCGTGCAGGCGAGCGGGATATGGCCCTCGCCGGCGAACAGTCCGGAGGTCGGGTCCAGCCCGATCCAGCCTGCGCCCGGGAGATACACCTCGGTCCAGGCGTGCAGGTCGGTGAAGTCCGCGGCAGGACCGGAGGGGCCGTCCAGCGACTTGACGTCCGGGGTGAGCTGGATCAGGTAGCCCGAAACGAAGCGGGCGGCCAGGCCGAGGTGGCGCAGCAACTGCACCAGCAGCCAGGCCGAGTCGCGGCAGGATCCGCTGCCCAGGTCCAGGGTCTGC
This sequence comes from Rhodocyclaceae bacterium, assembly GCA_035562535.1. GTDB lineage: Bacteria > Pseudomonadota > Gammaproteobacteria > Burkholderiales > Rhodocyclaceae > DATMWM01. The sequence goes on from DATMWM010000430.1 coordinate 7,178, forward strand.
TCGGGCGTCTGGACGCCCGGTTCGAGGCGGATCAGGTAACGGATCTGCTGGTGCAACTCCCGGTTGATGTCCACCAGGAAATCCACGCTCTGCTTGGGCGCGCGCGGGATCGTGCCCAGATACTTGGCGAACAGCGGCGTGGCCGGCAGCTTCACCATGTAGGGGGCGAGTTCGCGCAGCTGCCAGTCCTCGTACGCGAACGGGAATTTGTCCGCTTGCGGTTCGAGGAAGAAGTCGAACGGGTTGATCACCGCCATGTCGGCGACCAGGTCCACCTCGACCCGGAACTCCCGGGTCCTGTCCGGGAACACCAGACGCGCCAGATAGTTGCTCTGCGGATCCTGCTGCCAGTTGATGAAATGCCCGGCCGGCGTGATCTTCAGCGAGTACGACAGGATCGGCGTGCGGCAGTGAGGCGCCGGACGCAGGCGCACGACCTGGGGCGAAAGCGCGACCGGCCGGTCGTAGCTGTAGTGGGTGACATGGTTCAGGGCAACGTGGATGGACAAGGCAGGCTCCGTTCTCGCAGGGTCGAGCGCTGCTCAAGCAAGGTCCATGCGCGGCGATGTGCCGCGTTTGCTGGCCTGCAGCAAGCGCGATGCACCGAAGAAGTGCCCCGCGACAGTGCGGGGCGCACCAAATCGGGTGGGAGGCGAATTACCCGGGGCCGTCGGCCCGGCGGACAAACCGCGCGATGCCGGATACCAGGCTGGCGATGCGCGCGACCTCGGGGCTAACCGCGGCGCATGGCGTCGAAGAACTCCCCGTTGCTCTTGGTGGCCTTCACTTTGTCGAGCAGGAATTCCATCGCCTCGAGGTCGTCCATGTTGTACAGGAGCTTTCGCAGGATCCAGACCTTCTGCAGCACGTCCGGCTTGAGCAGCAGTTCCTCGCGGCGGGTGCCGGAGCGGTTGACGTTGATCGAGGGATAGACCCGCTTCTCGGCCATGCGGCGATCCAGATGGATCTCCATGTTGCCGGTGCCCTTGAACTCCTCGTAGATCACGTCGTCCATGCGGCTGCCGGTGTCGATCAGTGCGGTGGCGATGATGGTCAGCGAGCCGCCTTCCTCGATGTTGCGCGCGGCGCCGAAGAAGCGCTTGGGCCGCTGCAGGGCGTTGGCGTCCACGCCGCCGGTGAGCACCTTGCCCGAAGCCGGCACCACGGTGTTGTAGGCGCGCGCCAGGCGGGTGATCGAGTCGAGCAGGATCACCACGTCCTTCTTGTGCTCGATCAGCCGCTTGGCCTTCTCGATCACCATTTCGGCGACCTGCACGTGGCGGGTGGCCGGTTCGTCGAAGGTCGAGGCCACCACCTCGCCGCGCACGGTGCGCGTCATCTCGGTGACCTCTTCCGGGCGCTCGTCGATCAGCAGGACGATCAGCACGACGTCCGGGTAGTTCGCGGTGATCGCGTGCGCCATGTGCTGCATCAGCACCGTCTTGCCGGCCTTCGGCGGGGAGACGATCAGGCCGCGCTGGCCCTTGCCGATCGGGGCGATCATGTCGATGATCCGCGAGGTGACGTTCTCCTCGCCGCGGATGTCGCGCTCGAGCTTGAGGTGGATCGTCGGGTGCAGCGGCGTCAGGTTCTCGAACAGGATCTTGTGCTTCGCCGCCTCGGGCGGCTCGCTGTTGACCTTGTCCACCTTGACCAGCGCGAAATAGCGCTCGCCGTCCTTCGGGGTCCGGATCTCGCCCTCGATGGTGTCGCCGGTATGGAGGTTGAAGCGGCGGATCTGGGACGGGCTGACGTAGATGTCGTCGGTCCCGGCGAGATAGGAGGTGTCCGGCGAGCGCAGGAAGCCGAAGCCGTCCGGCAGCACTTCCAACGTTCCGTCGCCGTAGATCGGCTCGCCTTTCTTGGCGCGGTTCTTCAGCAGGGCGAAGACCAGTTCCTGCTTGCGCAGCCGGTTGGCGCCATCGATCTCGTTGGTGATGGCCATTTCGAGCAACTGGCTGACGTGGTGGGCTTTTAGCTCCGATAGATGCATGGACGGGGGCCGAAACGGTGGAGAGGTGGGAAGGGAAACGGGGGAACGGCGGGGAACGACAGCCGCAGCGGGCGGGGTGGGCAGGCCCGGCTGCGGACGGTCAGCGACTCTAGCGGGTTCAGAGATTGCTGTCAATAAATGCGGCCAGCGCCGACTTCGAGAGCGCGCCGACCTTGGTGGCCTCGACATTGCCGTTCTTGAACAGCATCAGCGTGGGAATGCCGCGGATGCCATAGCGCCCCGGGGTGTTCTGGTTGTCGTCGATGTTCAGCTTGGCGATCTTCAGGCGGCCGGCGTATTCCTTGGCCACCTCGTCCAGGATCGGCGCGATCGCCTTGCAGGGTCCGCACCACTCTGCCCAGTAGTCCACCAGAACCGGGGTGGCGGATTGCAGGACCTCGGTCTCGAAGGTCGAGTCGGTGACGTAGTGGATGTGTTCGCTCATTGGCTCCTCGCTGATCGGATAGTACGACGGTGCGGCCCGCGGGCGGCAGCCGCGCAGGGACGCTTTCAGGATGGGGAAAGACCGAAATGGGGTTCGAATCCGCGATAACCGGAATCGCTTGACTTTTATCGTAGCGGAATTCCCGCGCGGTGGGAAGCTGCGAACGTCGGGTATTGCGCCCCGGCGGGCACCCAGAGCGCCGCGGAAATCGGCTATATTCGGCGCGTACGCATCCTTGCGCGCCGGGACCGAATGCCGTCCGAAACGAGGCGCGGCAAACGGGTGCGCGAACTCCCGCCCCGAGGTACGAGGAACACGCCCCATGACCTACGTCGTAACCGAACCGTGCATCAAGTGCAAATACACCGACTGCGTGGACGTCTGCCCGGTGGATTGCTTCCGCGAGGGACCGAACTTCCTGGTGATCGATCCGGACGAGTGCATAGACTGCACCCTCTGCGTGGCCGAGTGTCCGGTTGAGGCCATTTTCGCGGAGGACGACGTGCCGGCCGACCAGAAGCACTTCACGGCCCTGAACGCCGAGCTGGCCAAGCTCTGGAAGCCGATCATCGAGCGCAAGGACGCCCCGCCCGACGCCGACGAGTGGGCGAAGACCAAGGACAAGCTCGGCCTGCTCGAACGCTGATTCTGCCCGACCCCGAGGGGAGCCCGGACGTACTGCCTGGAACGAGCTGATTGAACAAGAGGCGGGGTGCGCCCGGCCGCGTGCCCGTCGCCGAAAAAGGTCGTTACCTGTCGAGGAGGTTCGCATGGAAAAAATCTGGCTCAAGAGCTACCCGCCCGGAATCCCGGCGGAGATCGACGTCAACGAGTTCCGCTCGGTCGGGGATCTGTTCGAGAAGAGCTGCCGGGCCTACGCCGACCGCACCGCCTACATCAACATGGGCAAGGGCATCAGCTACGCGGATCTGGACCGGATGACCGCCCAGATGGGCGCCTACCTGCAGTCGGAGCTGGGTCTGGCCAAGGGCGCACGCGTGGCGGTGATGATGCCGAACGTGCTGCAGTACCCGGTGGCGATCTTCGGCATCCTGCGGGCCGGATGCACGGTGGTGAACGTCAATCCGCTCTATACCGCGCGGGAGCTGGAGCATCAGCTCAGGGACTCCGGGGCGGAAACCATCATCGTGGTCGAAAACTTCGCCAGCGTGCTGCAGGAGGCGCTGCCGAAGACCGCGGTCAAGCACGTGGTGGTGACCGGCCTGGGCGACCTGCTCGGTTTCCCGAAGGGCCTGCTGGTCAATTTCGTGGTCCGCAACATCAAGAAGATGGTGCCGGCGTGGAAGATACCCGGCGCGGTGAGCTTCAACGATGCCCTGGTCCGCGGCGCCCGCCATGCGCTCAAGCCGGTCGAGGTGACCCACGAGGACATCGCCTTCCTGCAATACACCGGCGGCACCACCGGGGTGGCCAAGGGCGCGATGCTCACCCACCGCAACATCATCGCCAACCTGCAGCAGGCCCACGCCTGGCTCAAGCCCTTCCTGCCGGAGGCGGACGGACTGATCGTCACGCCCCTGCCGCTCTATCACATCTTCTCCCTGACGGCGAACTGCCTGACCTTCATGAAGGTGGGCTGGACCAACCTGCTGATCACCAATCCGCGGGACATCCCGGCCTTCGTCAAGGAGATGCAGACGCACAAGTTCAACGCGATCACCGGGGTGAATACGCTGTTCAACGTCCTGGTCGCCAATCCCGAGTTCGCCAAGCTGGATTTCAGCGGCCTGAAGATCGCGCTGGGCGGTGGCATGGCGGTGCAGCGGGCGGTGGCCGAAAAGTGGAAGCAGATCACCGGCAAGCCGCTGATCGAGGCATACGGCCTGACCGAGACCTCGCCCGCGGCGACGATCAACCCGCTCAACCTGGCCGACTACAACGGCGCGATCGGCCTGCCGATCCCCTCCACCGAGGTGTCGATCCGCGACGACGAAGGCAAGGAGCTGAAGCTCGGCGAGGTCGGCGAGCTGTGCATCCGCGGCCCGCAGGTGATGAAGGGCTATTACCAGCGGCCGGAGGAAACCGCGAAGGTGCTGATGCCGGACGGCTTCCTGCGCACCGGCGACGTGGCCGTCGTGGACGAGATGGGTTTCGTGCGCATCGTCGACCGCAAGAAGGACATGATCCTGGTCTCCGGCTTCAACGTCTATCCGAACGAGGTCGAGGACGTGGTCGCCCAGCACCCCGGCGTGCTCGAAGTGGCCGCGGTCGGCGTGCCGGACGAGAAGTCGGGCGAGGCGGTCAAGGTGTTCGTCGTCAAGCGCGATCCAAACCTCAACGCGGAATCGGTGATCGCGCACTGCAAGGAACACATGACCGGCTACAAGGTGCCGAGGCTGGTGGAGTTCCGCACCGAGCTGCCGAAGACCAACGTCGGCAAGATCCTGCGGCGCGCCCTGCGCGACGAGGAGATCGGCAAGCAGAAGAAGGCGGCGTGATCGTTCAGCCGCGTTTGTTCCTGTCCCAGACGTAGCGCTGGAAGCGCTGCCAGCGGGCGTCCGGCGCGATCAGCCTGTTCGGCGCCGGCGCGCCCGCGGCGGGCTTGCCGGGCGCCGGGGCGGGCGGCTGGCCGCGTAGCGGGGGCCGGGACTTTCTGCGGTTGCCGGGCATGGGC
>DATMWM010000431.1:0-9412 GCA_035562535.1 Rhodocyclaceae bacterium
GCGGTCAACATGCTCACGGGCGGCGTGGACATCGCCAAGTTCAACGACGAGCCGGGAGACGGCCAGCGCTACGACATCCGGGTAAAGGGCCGCGAGGGCGAGTTCTCGCAGCCCTCCGACCTGTCCAAGATCTTCCTGCGCTCGCGCGACGGCAAGCTCGTCCGGCTGGACTCGGTCGCGACATTCGGGGAGACCCTCGGGCCGGCGGTGATCGGCCGCTTCGACCTGCAGTACGCGGCCACGTTCTACGCCACGCCCTCGCTGCCGCTGGGCGAGGCAGTCGACGCGGTGCGCGCCGCGGCCGCGGACCTGCTGCCGCCCGGCTACCAGATCAAGTTCATCGGCCAGGCCGAGGAATTCGGCAAGACGATCAAGTACATGACCTTCACCTTCGCCCTGGCGCTGACCCTGCTCTACATGGTGCTGGCCAGCCAGTTCGACTCGTTCCGACAGCCCTTCGTCGTGATGCTGGCGCAACCGCTGGCGATCGTGGGCGGGGTGGCGGCGCTCTGGCTGTTCGACCAGACGCTCAACATCTATTCGATGATCGGTCTGATCCTGCTGATCGGACTGGTGGCGAAGAACTCCATCCTGCTGGTGGACCTGACCAACCAGCGGCGCGCGCAGGGGCTCGCCGTGAATGCGGCGCTCGCCGAGGCCTGCCCGATCCGCATGCGGCCGGTCCTGATGACCTCGGCCACGGTCGTCCTGGCGCTGCTGCCGGCGGCGCTCGGTTTCGGCGCCGGCGTCGAAACCAACCAGCCGCTGGCCATCGCGGTCATCGGCGGCATGATCTCGTCGACCCTGCTCACCCTGCTGGTGGTGCCGGCGGTCTATTCGCTGGTAGAGCGTGACCCACGCTCGGGCCGTGCCGTGGATCAGTCCTTGCCGTAGACCAGGATGCGCGTTCCCACACCGCCCGGGGACATGTCGACGAGTTCGACGAAGCGGCGGCACTGGGCTGGATTCTGCACGCGGTCCAGGCAGAACAGCGCCCCGGAAGCCGCCGGCAGCGGCGTCAGGTGCTGGCCGTAGAAGGCAGCGACCCTTTCGAACCGATCGGACGTCGCATACGCTGCGCCGCCCCGGGACATCTGCCGCGTCTGGGCCGCGTCCAGAAACGATCCGGGATAGTGCGCGAACTCCGCAGCGCCGGCCGGGCCGGCCGATGCCAGCATCGAGACCGCGAGCACCGCGCTTGCGTACAACGGGAGACCGCGGGTTCGATTCATTGCTCGGCCTGAGGTTGGGTTGCTGCGGGCGGCCCCGTCAATGCTTCGGTCCCGGCACGCCGGCTGTCATATCGCGGACCTCCGCCCTGATCTCGATCGTGCGAGCGGAGCGGTCTCTGCCCTCCACCTTGAGGGTGAGCGGGACCGTGTCGCCCTTCCTCAGCGGCTGCTTCAGCTCCATCAGCATGATGTGGTAGCCGCCGGGCCGCAACAGGACCGATTTGCCCGCCGGCAGATCTAGGCGCGGCATCGCCCGCATCTTCATGACGTTGCCGTCCATGACCATCTCGTGGATTTCCACGACCCCGGCCACCGGGCTGCCAGCGGAAACCAGCACCGCGTCCTCGGCCGACCTGAGTTCCATGAAGGCACCGGTGGCCTTCTGGCCGGCGACGGTCGCCCGCATCCAGGGCTCTCCGACATAGACATCCGGCGACGCGCCGGCAACCGCCATCCCGCAGGCCAGCGTCAGCGTCACGCCCAAACGTCCGCGGATATCCATGGGAGATACGACTCGCTTCAGAAGAAAATCGAGGCGCCGATTGTACCACCGGTGTTGTAGCTCAATTGGACGCCGTTCACCCGCTGGTAAAGCGGAATCTGGACGAAGGCGTACAGCGCCACGTTCCGGCTCACCGCCCAGCTCAGGCCCGGGCTGAGGAACAGGTAGGTGCCGCCGCTGTCCTCCGGCTCGGCCGCTGCGCCCTCGTCCCTGCCCTTGACCAGCATGTTCAGCTGGACCACTCCGGTCAGCACCCCGGACAGCGGAAGATTAAGGCCGAGGTCGGCCCCGAACTGGTTGCCGGGCTTGAAGCCCTGGTGGGAATCCAGCGCGGCCTGGGCGGACGCCGACACATACCACTCGGCACTCTTGAAAGCCGGCCCGCGGTAATACGCGCCGAGAATCCCATCCGTCGTGCCGGTGCCGGGTTGCAGCGTGCGTTCCGCCGGCACGCCTTCGGCATTGCGCTCGTCCGTCCGGCCGGTCGGCAGCTTGAGTCCGGCGCGCAGGCCCCAGGCGCCCGAAGTCCCGGTTTCCGGGGCGAACTGGTAGCGGCCGACCACGCGGATGTCGCCGATCCCGCGGATGTCCCAGCTTTCCAGTTCGGAGTGCACATGCGTGTGGACCTCGCCATCCTCGTGGACCTCCTCCTCGAGGTGGTTGTCCTGGTGCGTGTGGTCCCTGCGAACGTAGGGCACATACACCGACAGGCCCCAGCGGCTGTCGAAGTTGTGGTCGATGCCGAGGAGCATGTTCTGGTTGCGCGTCTTCAGTTCGTCGTGTTCCCCCGGCTCGCCCTGCGGCGTCACCTTGCTGGTGCCCGAGCGGAGCTGGTCCTGCACGATGTACTCGTAGCGCAGGTCGATGCGCGTGCCCGGCCGGTCCCAGACCCCGATCGCGTCGCTGCCCGTATTCACCACGCAAAACGCCGAACCGCAGCTCGCCGCGGCGAGCTGCGGCAGCCACAAGGTCGCCAGAGCCGACAACTTTCCCTTCATGGTTCCCTCCGTTGAGATCGAGAAGAATTGTTGTTATCGAGGCGAGAAGGTTACGCAATTCCATCGTTGCGAACGTGCGGCAATTCGTCGCGCGCCTTGCGGCAAGCGCTCATCGGCGTGAAGCACCACACGGAAAGCTGACCACCGGCCGGGCGTGCGACGATACGCCACATTGCGTGGCCGGCGGAACGGAATAGACTGCGTCCCGTGATCCTTCCATAGATGTGACTCCCAGCGCGCGGTAGCTCCCCCAGCTTCCGCGCGTTTTCTTTTCTTTCTTCCGCAAGCCCGCAAGTCCCGCGTCGGCGGACGTTGGGCGATAATCCCGCCCGACATGCGATCCACATCCTCCAGCGATACCGGCGGCAGCGCGCAGCCGCAGCGGACCGACCCGGCGGGTTCAGCGAGCCTGCGCCGCTTCGCGACCCTGCGCTGGGCCGTCATCGCGATCCAGCTCGCGGCCGTGGCAACGTCGCACGCGTGGCTCGACGTCCACCTGCCCTGGCTGCCGATGCTGCTCGTGATCGGGCTGCTGGCCGGGTTCAACGTGCTGACGCTGTGGCGGTTGCGGCGCTCGCGCGGCGTGCAGGATCTGGAGCTGCTGTTCCAGGTCTGCGTCGATCTGGTGGCGCTGACGGTGCTGATCTTCATGTCCGGAGGCGTGACCAACCCGCTGATCTCCCTGTATCTGCCGATCATCGCGGTGGCCGCCACCGCGATGCCGCCGCGCGACGCCGCCATCGCCGCCGCGCTCAGCATCCTCGGCTACACCCTGCTGACCGAGTCCTACATGCCGCTGCGCATGCAGGACGAGTACGGGGCCGTGCGCCTGCACCTGGCGGGGATGTGGCTCACCTTCGTCTTTTCCGCCGTCATCATGAGCTGGTTCGTGATCCGGATGATGCAGGCCATACGCATGCGCGACTCCCAACTGGCGGCGGCCCGGGAGCAGGCCCTGCGCAGCGAGCGGGTGGTGGCCCTGGGAAATCTCGCCGCCGGCGCCGCCCACGAACTCGGCACGCCGCTCGGGACGATGGCGATCATCGCCGGCGAGATGCTCGGCCGGCCCGGCCTGGACGCCGAGATGCGCGAGGATCTGGCCCTGCTGCGCGACCAGGTGGCGCAATGCAAGCACATCATCACCGGGCTGGCGGCACGCGCCGGCAGCAGCCGCTCGGAGGGCGCGCAGGCAATCGCGCTGGACGCCTGGCTCGACGCGATGGTGCAGCGCTGGCGGCGCCTGCGGCCGGCGGTGGAACCGCGGGTGCGTCTCGAGGGCCCGCGGCCGGCGCCGCGCATCATCGCCGAGGCCACGCTCGAACAGGCGCTGCTCAACCTGTTCAACAATGCCGCGGACGCGAGCGCCGATGACGTGGACATCCACGCCGACTGGGACGCCGCGACGCTGAGGATGGAGGTGGCCGACCGCGGTCCCGGAATTGCGCCGGAGATCGCCTCGCGCCTGGGCCGCGAACCGGTCACCACCCGCGAATCCGGCGCCGGCCTCGGGGTGGTCCTCGCCTATGCCGCCGTCGAGCGCTGCGGAGGGGAAATTTCCTTCGCCGCGCGCGAAGGCGGCGGTACGCTCGCCCGGATACGCCTGCCATTGGACACTCTGACCATCGACTGATCATGGACATCAAACCCCTGTTGCTCGTGGATGACGATCCGGTATTCAACCGGGTGCTGACGCGCGCCCTGGTGCAGCGCGGCTTCGCCGTGGCCAGCGCGCTGAGCCTGGAGGAGGCGCAGCAGAAGATCGACGAGGACCCGCCCGATTACGCGGTGCTGGACCTGAACGTGGCGGGCGCCTCCGGCCTCAAGCTGATCGGCACCCTGCGGGAGGCGAATCCCGACTGCCGCATCATCATCCTCACCGGCTATGCCAGCATCGCCACCGCGGTGGACGCGATCAAGCTCGGGGCGGTGCAGTATCTGGCCAAGCCAGTGGAGGTCGAGGCCGTGGTCAAGGCCCTGCTCGAGGGCGAGGCGCCGGAACACGAGGAGGCGCCGGACGAGCCGCTGTCCGTGTCGCGGCTGGAATGGGAACACATCCAGCGCGTGCTCGCCGAGCACGAGGGCAACATCTCGGCTACCGCCCGGGCGCTGAAGATGCACCGGCGCACCCTGCAGCGCAAGCTCGCCAAGCGGCCGGTCAAGGAGTAGGCGCGCCGGTGGACGATCCGGCCGGAGAGCGGCTGCGCATCGACAAGTGGCTGTGGGCGGCGCGCTTCTTCAAGACCCGCACCCTGGCCGCCGAGGCGGTGGATGGCGGCAAGGTCCATCTGAACGGCAATCGCGCCAAGCCGGCCAAGGAGATCCGTGCGGGCGACCGGATCGAACTCACCATCGGCGAATACCGCTGGGAGATCTTCGTGCGGGCCGTGGCCGCCAGGCGCGGTCCGGCGCCCGAGGCCAGGCTGCTCTACGAGGAGACCGAATCGAGCCGCAACGCGCGCGAGCAGCAGGCCGAGGAGCGGCGGCTGCGCGGTCCGGCGCCCGAAGGCATCCGCGGGCGGCCCACCAAGCGCGACCGGCGCCAGATCATCCGCTTCAAGTCCGCCGGGTAGCCGTCACCCTTCCAGGACCAGCGCCAGCGCGATCGGGATGAACAGCAGCGCGGCGATGTTGCCGAGCAGGACGATCGAGGCGACCTTCTCCGGCTCCTGCCGGTAGCGCTCGGCGACCACGTAGTTCAGCACCGCCGGCGGCAGCGCGCCGGAAACGAAGAGCAGCGACTTCTGCTCGGGCGGCAGAGGCAACGCCCAGGCGGCGGCTGCCGCCACCAGCATGCCGGCGAGCGGCCGGACGGCCGCCCCCGCCAGTCCGAGACCCACGGCGTGGAAGGACGCGTCGGTCAGCCGCACGCCGAGCGCGAACAGCACCAGCGGAATGGACACGTCGCCGAGCATCTTCACCGCGGTCATCAGCGGCGGCCAGATGTCGATCTCCAGCAGGCTCACCGCGAGTCCGGCCGCGCCGGCCTGCAGCATCGGGATGCGCCACAGGTCGCGCAGGCGCGCGCGGTGATCCAGAAGCCAGATGCCCAGCGAGAAGTGCAGCAGGTTGGTGATCAGGAACAGGACCACCGCCGGCGCCAGCGCCTGCTCGCCGAAGGCCAGCACCGCGAGCGGAAGCCCCAGGTTGCCCGAGTTGTAGAACATCATCGGCGGCACGAAGGTCTTGGCCTGCACGCCGAGCCAGCGCGACAGCGGCAGCGCCAGCAGGCCCGGAACCAGCACGATCGCCAGGCCGCCGAGCGCCAGCGCCGAGTACTCGGCAAGCTGGAAGGAACGGTTCGCCAGCGCGCCGAAGATCAGGGCCGGGACGAAGACGTCCAGGTTCATCTGGTTGGCCACGGTGAGGTCCGGCCTGCGCGCCCGGCCGTAGAGATAGCCCGCCAGCACCACGGCGAACAACGGAAAGATGATGGCGACGATGCGCAGGAGCATGTTTGCGGCGGCGGGTCGGGGCGCCGGCCCCGCTGCCGTCCCGGATCGGGACGGCGCTGCGGATCAGAGGACGTAGCGGGCGAGGTCCTCGCTGCGGGCTAGGTCGGCCAGCCGGGCATCCACGTAGGCCGCATCGATCTCCACAGGCCCACCGCTCGCGCCGGCGGCGTCGAACGAGACCGGCTCGAGCAGCTTCTCCATCACCGTGTAGAGCCGCCGGGCACCGATGTTCTCGGTCTTCTCGTTGACCGCGAAGGCGATTTCCGCCAGCCGCCGGATGCCCTCGCGCGCGAAATTCACGGTCACGCCCTCGGTGGCGAGCAGCGCCTCGTACTGGCGCGTCAGGCAGGCGTCGGTGCCGGTCAGGATCTGCTCGAAGTCCTCCACCGACAGCGAATCCAGTTCGACGCGGATCGGAAAGCGGCCCTGCAACTCGGGGATCAGGTCCGAGGGCTTGGACAGGTGGAACGCACCGCTGGCGATGAACAGGATGTGGTCGGTCTTGATCATCCCGTACTTGGTGGAGATGGTGGTGCCCTCCACCAGCGGCAGCAGGTCGCGCTGCACGCCCTGGCGCGACACGTCCGCGCCGTGCAGTTCGGAGCGCGAGGCGATCTTGTCGATCTCGTCCAGGAACACGATGCCGTTCTGCTCGACGCTGCGCACCGCCTGGGACTTGATGTCCTCGTCGTTGATCAGCCGGGCGGCTTCCTCGTCCGAGATCGCGCCGAGCGCATCCTTGATCTTCATCTTGCGGGACTTCTTGCGGCCGGTGCCGATGTTCTGGAACATGCTCTGAATCTGCGAGGTGAGTTCCTCCATGCCCGGCGGCGCGAAGATTTCCATCGAGGCGGCGGGTGTCGCGACCTCGATATCGATCTCCCGGTCGTCGAGTTCGCCCTCGCGCAACTTCTTGCGGAATTTCTGGCGCGCCGCGGGCTCCTCCGCGGAAACGGCATCCCCATGGAAACCGACGTTGCGCGCCGGCGGCAGCAGCACGTCGAGGATCCGCTCCTCGGCCGCATCGGCGGCCCGGTCGGCGACCCGGCGCATGGCCTGCTCGCGGGCGTCCTTGATCGCGGTCTCCACCAGATCGCGCACGATGGTATCCACGTCCCGGCCGACATAGCCGACCTCGGTGAACTTGGTCGCCTCCACCTTGATGAAAGGCGCATTCGCCAGCCGGGCCAGGCGGCGGGCGATCTCGGTCTTGCCCACGCCGGTCGGCCCGATCATCAGGATGTTCTTCGGCGTGATCTCGCTGCGCAACGGCTCGGCGACCTGGGAGCGGCGCCAGCGGTTGCGCAGGGCGATGGCCACCGCCCGCTTGGCGCGGGCCTGGCCGACGATGTGCTTGTCGAGTTCGGAGACGATCTCCGCCGGAATCAGTTGGGTCATGGCGGCTGCGCCGGGTCAGGGGTCAGGCGTGAGGAGTCAGGAGAGACAGCGAGGAAGCGCAAGACGGCCGGACGCCTGACTCCTCGCTCCTTGCTCCTGACTCGCCAGTCACTCCAGTACCTCGATCACGTGGTTCTGGTTGGTGTAGATGCAGAGGTCGCCGGCAATCGTCAGGGCGCTGCGGACGATCTGCTCCGGGGCGAGTTCCGTGTTCTCCAGCAGCGCGCGCGCCGCCGCCTGGGCGTAGGCGCCGCCGCTGCCGATGGCGACGATGCCGTACTCGGGTTCGAGGACGTCGCCCATGCCGGTGATGATCAGCGAATTGAGGCGATCGGCTACCGCCAGCATCGCTTCCAGGCGGCGCAGCATGCGATCGGTGCGCCAATCCTTGGCCAGTTCGACCGCACTGCGCATCAGGTTGCCCTGATGCTTGTCCAGCTTGGCCTCGAAGCGTTCGAACAGCGTGAAGGCATCCGCGGTGCCGCCGGCGAAGCCGGCCAGGATCCGCTCCTGGTAGAGCCTGCGCACCTTCCGGGCGCTGGCCTTGACCACCACGTTGCCCAGGGTGACCTGGCCGTCGCCGCCCAGAGCGACGCGATTGCCGCGCCGGACCGACAGGATGGTGGTGCCGTGGTAGCTCTGCATGCCGGAGTGCCCCAGGGGAGTCGCGAACGTACCGTCGGCGGCAGGCGGTTCAGCCGCGCCGCCGCCCCACCTCGGCGACCTGGCTGACGCCGACCACGTTCAGCAGCGCCGCGACCAGACCGGAGGTATTGGTCAGCTTCACGGTCTTGCCGCGGCCGGCGACGCTGGACAGGGTGTTCAGCAGATTCGCCGCGCTGACGAAATCCATGCGCCCGACCTCCATCAGGTCGATGACGACCGGATCGTGCCGGTTCGCGTAGGCGTCCAGGGCGAGGAACAGCGTGGCGCAGGCGCCCGACATGTCCCCGGAAAGGACCAGTCGATCGCCGGCATCGGTGGCCGTCGGCGCGGCCGATGCCGGCTTGGCCGCCGCAGCGGCGGACTGCGCGGCAGGCGGCTCCCAGGACGGCGGCGAGACCTCGAAGGTAATCGCGTAATTCAGCGCCCACTCGTCGAAGGCTTCCTGATCGCCCTGCTGCTGCATCAGCTCCAGCAAGGCCAACCAGATCGTCTGGTTCTCGCGCAGGCCCACCGACACCTTGTCCTGGATCAGGGCGGCCAGCCGCGACGCGTTCTGGACCACCACCGCCCGCTTCAGCTTTCTCGCAGCGTGCAGGAACTGCACCAGTTCGCCGCAGCCTTCCGCGTCGGCACCGGTCACCTTGGCCACGTCCAGCCTGACGACCGGGTTCTTGGACAGGATGCGGCGCATCTGCTCGAACTGCTTGCCGCTGGCGCCGCTCAGGGCGCCGCTCAGGTTGCACAGGGGCGCACCGCCTACGGACGCGCCGGCCGCATCGGCATCCGCGCCGTTCCAGGCCGGCGGCGATTTCTCGAACCGCACCACGTAGTCCAGGGCCCGCTCGTCGAAAGCCGAACGCATGCCCAGCTTCTGGTAGAGCTCGAACAGCAGGCTCCAGATCTGGTCCGTCGCCTGGCCGGGATCGTCCCGCGCCAGCGCCGATTCGAGCGCGGCCAGGGCGCCCTGGTCGTTGCCGTTCGCGTAGAGGATGGCGGCTTCCTCGACCACCGGGTCGCCCCGGGCCCCATCCTCCTGCAGCTCGATGATGTCGGCACGCTGCCTGCCGCCGCCGGTGTGCCCGCCCGGGACGAATTCCAGGTCGGGCAGCGGCTCGACGGCCGGTTCGAGTGGCGGGGGCGCCTCCGGCTCGGGCGGGCACACTG
>DATMWM010000432.1:0-9980 GCA_035562535.1 Rhodocyclaceae bacterium
GCCGACTCCCTTCCGCAACCTGGAACATGCGCTCCCCTGTCGTCCGCGACGCAAGCCGGGCGGCTCGCGACCGGGCCGCATTATGCACGTTCCGGGCCAGACCGATCGCCGGCTGCCCCGGAAACGCGCAGTTCGATCACAGCCGGCGAAGCCTCGGAAAAAAGGCGCGACAGCGCCTTGTAGATCGCGGTGTCGAAGCCGCCCGGCGTCGCCCCGCCGAGCAGCGCGTACAGGTCCGTCTCGGTCGCCGCCGTCCCCAGGTGGCACCACTGATCGAAGACGTGCAGTTCGACGCGCTCGCGCGCTGCGGCTGCCTCGCGCACCGCCACCGGTCCGGCATAGGGCCAGGGTTTGAGCCGCAGCGGCGCGAGCGCCGCCGCCGCGCGAAGATCGTGCGCCTGAAGCGTCTCGCGTACGGCCGGCTGCGACCTGCCCTTGCGCCGGGATTCCCGGCGGACCGGCTCCGGGTCGCCCAGTCCCATCCTGCCTACGTCCAGGCCGTGGATCTGCGCCAGGGTCCGCAGGGCGTTGACCGCGTCGCGCCTGCTGCGGAACTGCCCGTGTATCTCGTGGCGCAGGCCCGGTTCCACGTCGTCCAGGCGGACCAGTTCCAGCAGCGCCTGGTCCGGCCCGGCGGCCGGCCGCAACCGCCAGCCGAGGACGGCGCCGGGACGAAACGGCGCTCCGGCCCGGCCGGCAAGTTCGACCGCCTTGAGCAGCGCGCCCAGCGGCCCGGTGGTCTCGTGCCAGTCGATGTCGCGGATCTCGCGGCCGCCGATCCGGCCCGCGCTCTTCCCGCTTCCGGCCAGTTGCGCGATCCGGGCGCGCAGGTTCGCGGCGCTGCCGATGTCGAGCACCGCGCCGTCCGCGCCGAGAACCAGGTAAGCCCCGGGCGCCGCCGGCACGGCGTCGATGCCGAACGATTCGAGCAGCGGCGGCAGGACAGGCATCTTCGAGGCCTTGGCCAGCGCCGCCGCGAATACCTCGGGCGGATGCGCCTCCCGGGTCTGGCGCAGGAAGTCCCAGAGCACGCGCGCGTCGCCGAGCGCCCGGTGGCGCGCCGTGCACACCAGGCCGTGGCGCTCGATCACCGCATCCAGGCCGTGGCGGTGATGCTGGGGATAGAGCGCGCGGGAGAGCTTGACGGTGCACATCACCTCGGGCCGGAAGACCCGGCCGAGCCGCTTGAACTCGCCGCGCAGGAAGCCGACGTCGAAACGCGCGTTGTGGGCGACGAACAGCCGCTCGCCCAGGCGGGCCGCGACCTCGTCGGCGATCTGCGCGAAGGTCGGCGCATCCCGGACCATCTCGTCGGTGATGCCGGTGAAGCGCTGGATCATCGGCGGAATCGGGCGCTGCGGATCCACCAGCGCCTGCCACTCGTACTCCACCTCGCCGTCCCGGATCGCCACGATGGCGATCTCGGTGACGCGATCCAGCGCCGGGTTGGCCCCGGTGGTTTCCAGGTCGACGATGACCAGCGAGGGAGGAAGCAAACTGCGGCGCAGGCTGGCGGGCTGAACCTTCGTAGGAACGGCGGGGGCGGTCCGGTCGATCAGGACCGGGTCGTGTCCCAGTCCGCCGTCTGGTAGTAGTAGGGCCGCTGGGGCACCTTCGATTCGCGGTTGCGCGCCTGGGTCTCCAGGTTCTGGGGCTTGTCCCACCACAGGGCGCGGCCCTTCTTTTGCTCCTCGACCTGCTCGGGATGTCCGGACAGGAACTCACGCATGAACTTGGTCAGATCCGATTCGTACTGCGCCATGGTGCACTCCGTTGGTTGATCATGGTCCGGCCCGGGCGGGCCTCATTCCCCGGCGCGCCCGCGCCGCTCCTCGCCGCGCCCGTCGCCCTTTACCCGGTAGATGCGCTGCAGGTCCGGCACCAGCCGCAGATTGCGGATGATGCGGGCCAGATGGTCGCGGTTGGACACCTGCAGCAGGAAGAGCATGGTGGTGTAGACGCCCTTGTCCTCGTCCATGCTCACGTTCTGGATGTTCGAGCCGGCCTCGGCGATCTCGGCCGCGATCCTGGCCAGGACGCCGCGCTTGTTCTCCGCCAGGATGCGGATCGCGACCTCGAACAGCCGTCCGGACTCCAGCTCCCACTGCGCGTCGATCCACTTGTCGCGGTCGCTCCGGCCGCGGGCGATGACCGGGCAGTCGCGGGTATGCACCACCAGTCCCTGGCCCTTCTTGATGATGCCCACGATCTGGTCGCCGGGAATCGGCCGGCAGCACTGCGCGAGCTGCACCGCGATGCCCTCGGTGCCGCGGATCAGCACCGCCGAGGACGCCCTGGGCTGCGCCGGACCGCCGGCCTCGCGGCCCTCGGCCAGCCGGCGGGCGACGATCGCCGCCATGCGCTTGCCCAGGCCGACGTCGGCCAGCACGTCCTGGCGCGACTTGACCCCGGTCTCGCGCAGGAAGCGCTCCCACACCGCCTCGTCCAGCGTGCTCATCTCCACCCGCTGCTGGCGCAGGGCGTGGCTCAGCAGCCGCTCGCCGAGCGCTGCCGACTCGTCGTACTGCATGGTCTTGAGGAAATGGCGGATCTGGGAGCGTGCCTTGCCGGTCTTGACGTAGGCCAGCCAGGCCGGGTTCGGGTTGGCGTGCGGCGCGGTGACGATCTCCACCTGATCGCCGTTCTTCAGTTCGGTGCGCAGCGGCAGCAACTCGTAGTTGATCCGGCAGGCGATGCAGCGGTTGCCGATGTCGGTATGCACCGCGTAGGCGAAATCGACCGGCGTGGCGCCGCGCGGCAGCGCCAGGATCTTGCCCTTGGGGGTGAAGACGTAGACCTCCTCCGGGAAGAGGTCGACCTTGACGTGTTCGAGAAACTCGGCCGAGTCGCCGGAAGCCGACTGCAGTTCGAGCAGCGACTGCAGCCACTTGTGGGTCTGCTGCTTGAGTTCAGTGAAGGAGCTGTCTACGTCCTTGTACAGCCAGTGCGAGGCGACCCCGGTCTCGGCGATGTGGTGCATCTCGGCCGTGCGGATCTGCACCTCGAGCGGCGTGCCGAAGGGGCCGATCAGCGTGGTGTGCAGCGACTGGTAGCCGTTGGCCTTGGGCAGCGCGATGTAGTCCTTGAACTTGCCCGGCACCGGCTTGTACAGCCCGTGCAGCGTGCCCAGCGCCAGATAGCACTCGGGCACCGTGCCGACCACCACCCGGAAGCCGTAGATGTCCATCACCTGGGAGAATGACAGAGCCTTGTCGCGCATCTTGCGGTAGATGCTGAACAGGTGCTTCTCCCGGCCCTGGACCTCGGCACCGATGCAGCACTGGTCCAGCTTGGCCTTGATCGATTGCTGGATCTTGCCGAGCACCTCCCGGCGGTAGCCGCGCGAGGACTTCATCGCCCTGGCGAGCACCCGGTAGCGCATCGGGTAGATCTGCTTGAACGAAAGCTCCTGCAGCTCCCAGTAAAGGCTGTTCAGGCCGAGGCGATTGGCGATCGGCGCGTAGATCTCCAGCGTCTCGCGGGCGATGCGCCGGCGCTTGTCCGGCCGCACCGCGTCCAGCGTGCGCATGTTGTGCAGCCGGTCGGCAAGCTTGATCAGGATGACGCGCAGGTCGCGCGCCATCGCCAGCAGCATCTTGCGGAAGTTCTCGGCCTGGGCGTGCTCGACCGACTCGAACTCGATCTTGTCCAGCTTGGACACGCCGTCCACCAGGTCGGCCGGAACCCGGCCGAAGCGCTCGCCGATCTCCTGCTTGGTGATGGCGGTGTCTTCCATCACGTCGTGGAGCAGCGCGGCGATCAGGGCCTGGGGATCCAGGTGCCAGCCGGCGAGGATCTCGGCCACCGCCACCGGGTGGCAGATGTAGGGCTCGCCGCTGACGCGGAACTGCCCGCGGTGGGCGTCGGCGCTGAAGTGGTAGGCCGCCTCGATGCGGCCGATGTCTTCCGGCTTCAGGTAGGCGGCGATGCCGCCCTTGAATTGCTCGAAGTCCAGCGGCGGAACGCTGGAGCGGGGCAGTTCGTTGCGCGCGGAAGAGGGGACGGCGGCCGGCATGTCCATCTCCCCGTTCCGCGCGGCATCGCGAGCGTTCAGGCCTGCCCGCGATTCAGGATCTCGAGCCCGACCTTGCCCAGCGCGACCTCGCGCAGGGCGATCACCGTCGGCTTGTCCTTGTCCGGCTCGACCATCGGGGTGGAGCCGGCGGACAACTGGCGCGCGCGGTAGGTGGCGGCCAGCGTGAGCTGGAAACGGTTGGGGATGCGCTTGAGGCAATCGTCTACGGTGATTCTGGCCATGGTCGGTCCTGTCCTGTCAGTTCAAGAAACACTCGGGGTGGCGCGCCCGCTGGGCCGCCAGCCCCAGCCGGGAGGCTCGGACGACCGCGCTCAGGTCGTCAATCGCCGCGGCCAACTCCCTGTTGATGATAACGTACTCAAACTCGCCCACGTGGCGCATTTCCTCGGCGGCGTTCTCCAGCCGGCGCCGGATCACGGCTTCCGGGTCCTGACCGCGGCCGCGCAGCCGCCGCTCCAGCTCGGCCACCGAGGGCGCCAGGACGAAGATGCCGATCGCCGCGGGGAACGCAGTGCGCACCTGGCGGGCGCCCTGCCAGTCGATCTCCAGCAGGACGTCGCTGCCTGCGCGCATCCTCGCTTCCATCCAGACACGCGAAGTCCCGTAATGGTTTCCGTGGACCTCCGCGCTCTCGATGAACTCGCCCCGCTCGCGCATGCCGAGAAAGGTCGGGGCATCGACGAAATGGTAGTCGCGGCCGTCCGCCTCGCCCGGCCGCGGCGCCCGGGTGGTGTAGGACACCGAAAGCTGCACCTGGCGGTCCCGTTCCAGCAGCATCCGCACCAAGGTGGTCTTGCCGGCCCCGGAGGGGGCGGTGACGATGAACAGGTTTCCGGCCCCGGCGGTGGCGGCCGAAGCCGCCGGGCTCAAGGTTGTCGGCACGGCTCCGTTCCTCACTCGATGTTTTGGACCTGTTCGCGCATCTGCTCGATCAGCAGCTTCAGTTCCAGGGCTATCGACGTGATCTCGCCGGAGACCGACTTGGACGCCAGGGTGTTCGCCTCGCGGTTCAGTTCCTGCATCAGGAAATCCAGCCGCTTGCCGGCGGCCCCGCCCTGGTCGAGCACCCGCGCCACCTCGTCCAGGTGGGTGCGCAGCCGCGACAGTTCCTCGGCCACGTCGATGCGCGCGGCGAACAGGCCGACCTCCTGGCGGATCCGCTCTTCCTCGGCGCTGGCGAGCACCTCGCGCAGCCGGGTGGCGAGCCTTTCCTGGTATTCCACCAAGAGCGTCGGCAGTTTCGGCTCGGCCAGATCGACGAGCGCGCGCATGCGCCCGACCCGCTCCCGGATCATGGCGGCGAGTTTCTGCCCCTCGCGCGCCCGGGTGGCAACCAGTTCGTCCAGCAGCCCGCGCGCGAGCTCTATGCCCTGCGCCTGCAGGTCCGCCAGCGGCAGGCTGTCGTCGCCGAGCATGCCCGGCCAGCGCAGGATGTCGGCCACCGTCAGCGGCGCGGCCTGGGGCAGTTCGCGGCGGACCGCCTCCTGCCACTGCGTGAGTTGCTCGAGCAGGACGGTATTGACCGCCGCCTCGCGCGGCGCGCCGGGCACGGCGGCGACCGAGAGCCGGCACTCCACCTTGCCGCGGTTGACCCGCGAGCCGATCAGCTCCCGCAACTGGGGCTCGAGCGCGCGCAGTTCGTCGGCGATGCGGAAGCCGATGTCCAGGAAGCGCGAATTGACGCTCTTCAGCTCCAGGCTGAGCGTGCCGCGTCCGAAATCCCGAGTCGCCGCGGCATAGCCGGTCATGCTATGAATCATCGTTCTATTCTTCGGTTCTACAAGCTGGCCGCTCTCGATAGAATCCCGCAATCTACCATAGCCCCGCCCCGAATGCCGTCCCAGCAGTCCAACCGCCCGCTGCCGCCCGGCCACCAGCTTGAGCAATACCGGATCGAGCGGCAGTTGAGCCTCGGCGGTTTCTCGATCGTCTACCTGGCCACCGACGAGGACGGCACGCCGGTGGTGATCAAGGAATACCTGCCGAACTCCCTGTCGCTGCGCACGGACGGCGAGGTCCTGCCGCAGATCAGCGAGGAGAACCAGGCGGCCTTCCGCTACGGCATGAAGTGCTTCTTCGAGGAGGGGCGGGCGCTGGCCAGGCTGCAGCACCCGAACGTGGTGCAGGTGATCAATTTCTTCCGCGCCAACGACACGGTCTACATGGTCATGGCCTACGAGCGCGGCACCAACCTGCAGGACTACATCCGCAACCGCAAGGGCCAGGTGCGCGAGAGCCTGATCCGGGCGGTGTTCACGCGCCTGCTGAACGGACTGCGCGAGGTCCATTCCCACAAGCTGCTGCATCTGGACATCAAGCCCTCGAACATCTACCTGCGCCTGGACGGCACGCCGGTGCTGCTGGACTTCGGCGCGGCCCGCCAGACGCTGGCCTCCTCGGCGGCGACCATGCTCAAGCCGATGTACACGCCCGGCTTCGCCGCGCCCGAGCAATACACCAACCGCGACCTGCTCGGCCCCTGGAGCGACATCTACAGCATAGGCGCGAGCATGTACTCCTGCCTCTCGGGCACCTCGCCGCAGGCCGCCGACACGCGCCTGGAGAAGGACGAGGTCGCGCCGGCGGTGCGCCGCTTCTTCGGCCGCTACTCGCCGCAACTGCTCGAAACCGTAGACTGGTGCATGAAGCTCGACTACCTGGAGCGCCCCCAGAGCGTCTTCGCCCTGCAGAAGGTGCTGTCCAGGCGCGATCACCTGAACCACCGGCCTCCGCTGTTCGGCACCCTGATCCATCGGATCCGCACCCTGGTCGAGAAATGAAATTCTCCATCTATCAGGAAAGCCGCACCGGCGCCCGCCAGGCGAACGAGGACCGGGTCTCGTACAGCTACTCCCGCGAAGCCCTGCTGATGGTGATCGCCGACGGCATGGGCGGCCACCTGCACGGCGAGGTGGCGGCGCAGATCTCGGTGCAATACATCACCGAGATCTTCCAGCACGACGCCGCGCCCCGGATCCGCGACCCGGCGCTGTTCCTGTCCAAGGCGCTGCTGAACGCCCATCACGCGATCCTGGACTACGCCGGCGACCACCTGCTCAAGGATGCGCCTCGCACCACCTGCGTGGCCTGCATCGTGCAGGATGGCGCGGCGTTCTGGGCACACGCCGGCGATTCCCGCCTGTACCTGATCCGCAAGGGCAAGGTCGCCGCCCAGACCCGGGACCACTCGCGGGTGCGCATGATGGTCGACGACGGCCTGATCACGGAAGCCGAGGCGGCCAGCCATCCGAGCCGCAACCGGATCTACAGTTGCCTGGGCGGACCGGCCTCGCCGCTGATCGAGTTCTCGCCGCGCACCAGCCTGCGCGGCGGCGACGTCCTGGTCCTGTGCACCGACGGCGTCTGGGGGCCGCTGGGCGACGCGAAACTGGCCCAGGGCCTCGCGTCGGCGAGCGTCATGGAATCGGTGCCGGTCCTGCTCGGCCAGGCGGAACACCTGGCCGGCGCCCACTGCGACAATCTGTCGATGATGGCCATGCGCTGGGAAGATGAACTCGACGGGACCACCGCCGCAGCCGTGTCCACCCAGACCCTGCCGCTGGAAGGCTTCACCACCCAGATGGAGGGGTTCAGCCGCAGCCGCGCGGGTGCGGGCCCGGGCGCCGACCTCACCGACGAGGAGATCGAGAAGGCGATCCAGGAAATCCAGGCCGCGATCCACAAGTATTCCAAATAGACCCCACGGAGCATCCCGAATGAGACCCAGCGGCAGGCAGCCCGGCGAACTTCGCCCGATCTCGATCACCCGCGGTTATACCCGGCACGCCGAAGGCTCGGTGCTGGTGGCCTTCGGCGACACCCGGGTGCTGTGCACCGCGTCCGTCGAGGAGGGCGTGCCCGGATTTCTCAGGGGCCAGGGCCGCGGCTGGGTGACGGCCGAATACGGCATGCTGCCGCGCTCGACCCACACGCGCACCCAGCGCGAGGCGGCCAAGGGCCGGCAGAGCGGGCGCACCATGGAAATCCAGCGCCTGATCGGCCGCAGCCTGCGCGCGATCATCGACCTGCAGGCGCTCGGCGAGCGCCAGGTGCTGATCGACTGCGACGTCATCCAGGCCGACGGCGGCACGCGCTGCGCCTCGATCACCGGCGCGAGCGTGGCGCTGCACGACGCGGTGACCGGCCTGGTGCGCGGCGGCCTGCTCGCCGCCAGCCCGCTGCGGGATCACGTCGCCGCCGTCTCCGTCGGCATCTTCGAGGGCGTTCCGGTGCTCGACCTGGACTACGACGAGGACTCGGCCTGCGAGACCGACATGAACGTGGTGATGACCGGCGCGGGCGGCATCGTCGAGGTGCAGGGCACAGCCGAGGGCGCACCGTTCAGCCGCGCCGAACTCGACCGCCTGCTCGAACTGGCCGAGGACGGCATCCGCCGCATCGTCGTCGCCCAGAAGGCCGCGCTCGCACCGTCCTGAGCGGGGCGCCGGGCACCGGCGGCTATAATTCCGGTCCACACTTCCGACCCGACCGGTCCGCGCGGAGCGGCAAAGCCATGTTCCACAAACTCGTCCTCGCCTCGAACAACCAGGGAAAGCTGCGCGAGCTTTCCGCCCTGCTCGCGCCGCTGGAGATCGAAGTCCTGCCGCAGTCTTCCTTCGACGTGCCGGAGGCGGAGGAACCGCACGTGACCTTCGTCGAGAACGCCCTGGCCAAGGCGCGGCACGCCGCCGCGCACACCGGCCTGCCGGCCCTGGCCGACGATTCCGGCCTGTGCGTCACCGCCCTGGGCGGCGCGCCCGGCGTGCGCTCGGCGCGGCTCGGCGGCGAGCCGAGCAACGACCTGCGCAACAACGAGAAGCTGCTCGAACTGCTCAAGGACCAGCCCGACCGGCGCGCCCACTACTACTGCGTGCTGGTGCTGGTGCGCCACGCCGACGACCCGCAGCCGCTGATCGCCGAGGGCGAGTGGCACGGCGAGATCGTCGACGCGCCGCGCGGCGCGGGCGGCTTCGGCTACGACCCGTATTTCTGGCTGCCGGATCTCGAACAGACCGCCGCCGAACTGCCCGCCGAGATGAAGAACCTGCTCTCGCACCGGGCGACCGCCTTCCGGCAACTGGCCGACCGGCTCAAGAACCGTACCGAATGACGCGGTGAGCGCCGCGCCCCGGGTCATCCCGCTGCGCCCGGCCGGCCGGGCGGCTTCCGGCATCGTGGCGCCGCTGCCGCTCTCGCTCTACATCCATTTCCCGTGGTGCGTGCGCAAGTGCCCGTACTGCGACTTCAACTCCCACGAGGCGCGCGGCGCCATTCCGGAAGGCGACTACGTCGGCGCCCTGATCGCCGACCTGGAATCCGCCCTGCCCTCGATCTGGGGCCGACGGGTGTCCACGGTGTTCATCGGCGGCGGCACGCCCAGCCTGCTCTCGCCGCAGGCGCTGGAGCGGCTGCTGGAGGCGGTGCGCAGCCGCGTCGATCTGCTGCCGCTGGCCGAGATCACGCTGGAGGCCAACCCGGGCACGGTGGAGGCGCAGCGCTTCGCCGGTTTCCGCGCGGCCGGGGTGAACCGCCTGTCGCTCGGCATCCAGAGCCTGGAAGACCGGCATCTGGCCGCTCTCGGGCGCATCCACGACGCGGCCGCGGCCCGCGCGGCGATCGAGGCGGCGCTGCGCCACTTCGACAACGTCAATCTCGACCTGATGTACGCCCTGCCCGGCCAGAACCTGGACGAGGCCAGGCGCGACATCGAGGAGGCCGCGGCCAGCGGCGTCGCCCACGTCAGCGCCTACCACCTCACGCTCGAGCCGAACACGCCCTTCCACCACAGCCCGCCGGGCGGCCTGCCCGACCCGGATCTCGCCGCGGACATGCAGGAGGCGGTCGAGGAGATCCACTCCGGCCGCGGTTTCGAGCACTACGAGACCTCCGCTTTCGCCCGGCCGGGCATGCGCTGCCGGCACAACCTGAACTACTGGCGCTTCGG
>DATMWM010000433.1:0-2455 GCA_035562535.1 Rhodocyclaceae bacterium
CCCCAGCCCCATGCAGGAAAAATACCACCCGGCCGAGATCGAGCGGCTCGCGCAGCAGCTCTGGGAATCCCGCGCCTCCTTCCGCGCGGTCGAGGACCCCTCGCGGCCCAAGTACTACTGCCTGTCGATGTTCCCCTACCCGTCCGGCAAGCTGCACATGGGCCACGTGCGCAACTACACGATCGGCGACGTGCTCACCCGCTACCACCGGATGCGCGGCTACAACGTGCTGCAGCCGATGGGCTGGGACGCCTTCGGCCTGCCGGCGGAGAACGCGGCGATGGCCAACGGCGTGCCGCCGGCGCAATGGACCTACGACAACATCGCCTACATGAAGAAGCAGCTCCGGTCGCTCGGCTTCGCCATCGACTGGGAGCGCGAACTGGCGACCTGCCGGCCCGAGTACTACAAGTGGAACCAGTGGCTGTTCCTGCGCATGCTCGAGCGCGGGCTGGCCTACAAGAGGACCGGCACGGTGAACTGGGACCCGGCGGACCAGACGGTGCTGGCCAACGAACAGGTGATAGACGGGCGCGGCTGGCGCACCGGGGCGCTGGTGGAAAAGCGCGAAATCCCGATGTACTACCTGGCGATCACGCGCTACGCCGAGGAACTGCTGGCGGACCTCGACCAGCTTCCGGGCTGGCCGGAGCGGGTCCGGACGATGCAGGCGAACTGGATCGGCAAGAGCTACGGCGTGCGCTTCGCCTTCCCATACGAGTTGCCCGCCGAAGGCGGCGCGAACCTCCCCTCGCCCCCGGCGGGAGAGGGGCCGGGGGAGAGGCGCCGAGCGGAGGAACTGCCGCGCAGCGGCCTCCTGTGGGTCTTCACCACCCGTGCCGACACGATCATGGGCGTGACTTTCTGCGCCGTGGCCGCCGAGCACCCGCTGGCGACCTGGGCGGCGGCGCACGATCCGGCGCTGGCGGCCTTCGTCGACGAGTGCAAGCGCGGCTCGGTGATGGAAGCCGACATCGCCACGATGGAAAAGAAGGGCATGCCCACCGGCATCTTCGTCACCCATCCGCTGACCGGCGACAAGGTCGAGGTGTGGGTCGGCAACTACGTGCTGATGGGCTACGGCGAGGGCGCGGTGATGGCCGTGCCGGCGCACGACGAGCGCGACTTCCATTTCGCCAGGCAGTACGGCCTGCCGATCCGCCAGGTGATCCACGTGCCGGGCCAGGAGTTCTCGCTGGACGCCTGGCAGGAGTGGTACGCGGACAAGGAAAACGGCGTGTGCGTCAATTCCGGCCGCTACGACGGGCTGCGCTACGTTGAGGCGGTCGAGGCGATCGCCGCCGACCTCAAGGCCAGGGATCTCGGCGATGCGCAGGTGCAGTGGCGGCTGCGCGACTGGGGCGTGTCGCGCCAGCGCTACTGGGGCTGCCCGATCCCGATCGTGCATTGCGAGGCCTGCGGCGACGTGCCGGTGCCGGACGAGCAGTTGCCGGTGGTGCTGCCCGAGGACCTGGTGCCGGACGGCACCGGCAATCCGCTGGCCAAACGCGAGGCCTTCCTCGCCTGTGCCTGCCCGAAATGCGGCGCCCCGGCGCGGCGCGAGACCGACACCATGGACACCTTCGTGGACTCGTCCTGGTACTACGCGCGCTACTGCTCCCCGGACAACCCGGACGCCATGGTCGACCTGCGGGTCGAGTACTGGATGCCGGTGGACCAGTACATCGGCGGCATCGAGCACGCCATCCTGCACCTGCTCTACTCGCGCTTCTGGAGCAAGGTGATGCGCGACCTCGGGCTGGTGAGCTACGACGAACCGTTCACGCGGCTCCTCACCCAGGGCATGGTGCTCAATCACATCTTCTCGCGCCGCACCGAGAAGGGCGCGCTCCGGTACTTCGCGCCCGACGAGGTCGAACTGCGCTACGACGGGGCCGGCCGGGTCGCCGGCGCCTCCAGCCGCGCCGACGGCGCCCCGGTCGACTACCAGGGCGTGGGCACCATGTCCAAGTCCAAGCGCAACGGCGTGGACCCGCAGCGGCTGATCGAGGAATACGGCGCCGACACCGCGCGCTTCTTCATGATGTTCGCCTCGCCGCCGGAGCAGACCCTGGAATGGTCGGACTCGGGCGTGGACGGCAGCTACCGCTTCCTCAAGCGCGTGTGGAGCTACGGCGCGCAGTTCGGCCGCGACATCCGGCCCCGGCTGGATCCGGCTGGCGCGGCGGGAACCCCGGGCGCGGCGCTGCCGGCGGAGTTGGCCGCGGCCAGGCGGGACATCCACGCCAACCTGCGGCAGGCGAACTACGACATGCAGCGCCTGCAGTTCAACACGGTCGCCTCGGCAGCCATGAAGATCCTGAACACGCTGGAGCGCGCGCCCGGGGTTCCCGCCGCGCCAGCTAAATCCAGCCTGGGCCGGATGTCGCGGCCGAACTGCGCGCCGTAGCTCCACACGCGCTTGAGGAAGCGGTAGCTGCCGTCCACGCCCAAG
>DATMWM010000434.1:0-4329 GCA_035562535.1 Rhodocyclaceae bacterium
CCACTGCAGCGCGTTCACGAAGTTGCGGTCGCGGTAGCGGAACGGCACCACGCCGCAGCCGGCGTCGCACTCGATGTCCATGACCACGTACTTGCGCGGGCTCGCCAGCCCCGCGTTGCGGAACTGGGCCATGCTGTCGCCCGAGGCGGTGACCGTCTGGCCGAACAGGATCTGGCCGACGTCCGCGCTCACGTTCGGATGGGCGTTGATCGCCTCGGCGATGCGCGCCGCGCCGGAGGAAAAGCGGCGATCGCCCTCGGTGCCGTAGCTGTGGAACTGGATGTGGGTCAGGTGGATCGGCAGCCCTTCCGCGCAGGCCATGGTCGCGAGCGTGGTGTCCACGTTGCCCGGCACGCCCAGGTTGCTCGCATGCACGTGCAGCGGATGCGGCACGCCGAGCTCGTGCACCGCCCGCGCGAGCGCCTGCACCACCCGCCGCGGCGTCACCCGGTAATGGACGTGCTCCTCGTCCAGGTCGAGCGCGCGCTGGTTGAACTTGAACGCCGAGATGCCGCCGGGATTGACCACCTTGATGCCGATGCACTGGGTCGCGTTCAGCGTCCAGGCCACGTAGTCGTTGATCGCGCGCTGGTCCTCGCCGGCGGCGAGCATGCGCAGCAGGAAATCGTCGCTGCCGAGCATGGCGTAGCCGCCCTTGTCCACGATCGGCGTGTCGCCCATCTCCATGTGCGCCTGGCGCGCGTTCACCGGCAGGATGGCCGGCTCGAAGCAGGCGGTGTAGCCCATCTCGGCGTAGCGGTAGCCCGCCGCCAGCGTGCCCGGCGCGGCGTGGCCGCAGCTCGAACGGGTGATCGCTCCCCGGGGCAGCCGGTCGCCCCGGTGGTCCTCGGGCAGCATCGCCCGCGCGATGTTCACCTTGCCACCGCCGATGTGGGTGTGCAGGTCGATCGCCCCGGCCATGAGCACCCGGCCGGGGATCTCGTAATCGGCGTCGATCCGCTCGCCCGGCGCCGGACCGGCGACGATGCGGCCGTCGCGTACCCAGACCTCGCGCACCCGGCCGTCCTCGCCGTGGGCCGGATCGAAGACGCGGGCGCCGGCAAACCGCATCAGCATGGCGTGGTCATCCCCTTCTCGATGGCGGCGACGATGTCGGCGACGCTGTCCAGCCCGGCATCGCGCAGCCGCGGCAGCGGCAGCATGACCACCTTGTCGGTGCGGAACAGGTGGGCGCGGTGATCCACGCCCGGCGTGCCCACCGGCAGGAACACCTCCGGCTCGCGCTGCGGCCGCATCTCGGGATGGCCGAGCACGACCGTCGGCACCCCGGCGGCAGGCGGACCGCGCCGCGGATCGAAGCTGGCGACCCACAGCAGCGCATCCGCCTCGCCTCGCGCGAGCACCTCGGCGGTCGCGTAACGCCGCGGATCGTAGTCCGGGCCGTCGGGCCCGAGCCGGGTGCGGAACGGGTAGCCGGTCTGCCAGAGCTGGACCCCGTCGGCGGTGAAGTCGCCGTCGCTGCCGCCGAGCGGCAGTCCGGCCGCCCTGCCTTGACGGTTCAGGTCCTTGATGGTCTCGGCGATCTGGCGCACGGTCAGATCCGCATGGGGAAAGTCCAGGTCAGCCGCCGACCACACGATCACCGCGTAGCGCGCCGCGGCCAGCCGGTCGGCCAGGTCCCGCCAGGCGCTCATCGGCAAGCCCGCGGCGCGTTCGGCATCCAGCCGCCGCCCGGCGAGCAGCGCCCGCAGGGCGCCGAAACCCTCGCCCAGGCGCGCGGTCTCGCAGGCCAGGTGCAGCGGCGGACGGCCGTCGGGGGCGATGCCGGCGCGGATGTCCAGCCCGTCGCCCAGATACACGACCTGCCGCTCGGACGGAGCGAGCCCGAACAGCGTCTCCCCGACCCAGACGAAGCGCTCGAAGAAGCGCGGAAAGCGGCTCACCGCGTCCGTGCCCGCCAGCACCAGCAGGTCGGCGCGGTTGCGCACCTCGGCCAGCGTGGTGGTGATCCAGCCGCCCTCCTGCAGGACGAGCAGGTTGCGGAACTTGGCCTGCGCGTTCATGTGGTCGAGCAGCGCGCCGCAGCGCTCCGCCAGGCCCATCACCGCACGCATGCCGGCCGCGTCGGTGGCCAGCCCACCGAACAGGGGCGAGCGCGCGGCGCCGAGAATGTCCGCCGCGGCCCGGACCGCCTCGCCGACCGTCGCCTCGCGGCCGCCTATCCTGGCGCCCCCCGGCGGCGGTCCGGACGGAAACGACCGGCGGGCGAGTTCGCAGCCGGCGGCCAGAACGTGGATCGCGCTGCCGGTGCGCGCCACCCGCAGGTCGTCGCAGAGCAGACCGCAGAAGGGGCAGGTCGCGTCCGTCTCGGACGCGCCGCCGCTGGCCGCCTCGGTCACGTTCCTGACTCCCGATTCATTTAGGGCTCCGGTTCATTTGGGTCGCGGATGCAGAGAGCGTGCCACTGCCCCGGCGGGAGGCCGATGCCCTTGGCGCCGCCACGCGGCGGCGCCCGCGCGCTGTCCGCCCGCCGGCCGTCCCGGCGTGACACTATGCTACGCCGCTGCCACAGCCGCGGCGGTCCCGCCCGGGCGCCGCGGCCGGGCTGCGCCCGCCAGCGGCGCGGCGACACGGCTGGCATGTGAGTTGCTAAACTCAATCGTTCCCAACAACTACGACGTCGGCCGACGATGCCCGACCCCGCCCTCCGTCCAGTGGATTCCGTTGTCATCGAAGCGCCGGCGCGCCTGCACCTGGGGTTCGTCGACCTGAACGGCTCGCTCGGCCGGCGCTTCGGCAGCCTGGGGCTGGCGCTGGACGGCATCGTCACCCGGCTGCGCGCGACCCGCGCGGCGCGCGACCTGGCCACCGGCCCGCAGGCGGAGCGGGCGGCGGCCTATGCCCGCCGGCTGGCCGCGGAGTACGCGCTGGACGAGGGTGTCGAGCTGACTGTCGAGCAGTCGATCCCGGCCCACGCCGGCCTGGGCTCGGGCACCCAGATGGCGCTGACCGTCGGTACCGCCCTGTCGCGGCTCCACGGCCTGGGCCTGGAAACCCGCTCGCTCGCCCAGCTTCTGGATCGCGGCGGACGTTCCGGCATCGGCGCCGGCGCGTTCGACCAGGGCGGCTTCGTGCTCGACGGCGGACGCGGGGCGGGCGGCGGCGTTCCGCCAGTTACCTGCCGCCTGCCCTTTCCGGTCCAGTGGCGGGTGCTGCTGATCCTCGACCCGGGCATCCAGGGCCTGCATGGCAGCGCCGAAGCCGCCGCCTTCGCCGCGCTGCCCGCCCTGCCCGAATCGGCCGCCGGCCGGCTCGCCCGGCTGACGCTGATGTGCGTCCTGCCCGGTCTGGCCGAGGCGGACCTCGGGTCGTTCGGCGCCGGCATCAGCGAGATCCAGCAGATCATCGGCGACCATTTCGCGCCGGCCCAGGGCGGCCGTTTCGCCAGCCCGGCCGTGGCGCGGGCCCTCGAATTCCTGTACGGCCAGGGCGTGCGCTGCCTCGGCCAGAGTTCCTGGGGGCCGACCGGTTTCGCGGTGGTGGAATCCGAGGAGCGGGCCCGGGACCTGCGCAGCCAGTGCGAGCAGCGCCTGCCGCGCGCGGGGCTGGAATTTCTCGTCCTGCAGGCGCGCAATCGCGGCGCCCGCGTGCTGGCGCTGCGCGGCGAGACCGAAGCGGCCGGGCGCTGAGCCGGCAGCGCACCGATCGAGGAGACGGCATGGAAAAGCCCTACATACTGCACATGTTCACGCCGACGCGGAACATGAGCCCCTTCGACGTCAACATGGCCTACGACGCCGGCTACGATCACGTGGCCACCTATGGCGACGTGGCGCCGGACCAGATCGCCGGACTCACCCAGGACGCGATCTTCTCGCGCGGACCGAAGGGCGTGAAGCGCACCGGCATCTTCATCGGCGGCCGCGAGATCGGACTGGCCGCCGACATGCTGGACGCGGCCCGCGCCGCCATGGTGCCGCCGTTCGAGGTCTCGGTCTTCGCCGACCCGAGCGGCGCCTTCACCACCGCCGCGGCCATGGTGGCCTGCGTCGAGCGCCGGCTGCGCGCCGACCACGCCACCGATCTGGCGGGCAAGCAGGTGCTGGTGATCGGCGGGACCGGGCCGGTGGGCGCGGCCGCCGCGGTGCTCGCCTCGGGCGCCGGCGCGCGCGTGAGCATCGCCAGCCACACCAGCGCCACCCGCGCGCGCATGACCTCGGAAGTGGTGAATGCGCGCTACGGCGCCAGCGTCGAACCGGCCGCCGCGACCTCGGACGCCGAGAAGGCGCAACTGCTCGGCGGCGTGCACGTCGTCCTGGCCACCGCAAAGGCCGGCGTGCAGGTCCTGAACGGCGCGCAGCTTGCGGG
>DATMWM010000435.1:0-2882 GCA_035562535.1 Rhodocyclaceae bacterium
CAGATGATCGGGTTGGCGTCCGCCTCCACCTTGGCGATGACCGGCTCCTCCACGTCCAGCGGCAGGCGGTTGCGCACCCGCGAGACGCGGTCGCGCACGTCGGCCGCGGCGTTGTCAGGGTCGCGCTCCAGCTTGAAGCGCACCGTGATCTGGCTGTTCTCGGCGCGCGAGATCGAGGACAGCACGTCCACGCCCTCGATGCCGGCGAGCGAGTCCTCCAGCGGCTTGGTGACCTGCGACTCGATGATCTCGGCGGAGGCGCCGCGGTAGGTGGTATCTACCGTGACCACCGGCTCGTCGATCTTGGGGTACTCCCGCACCGGCAGCCGAGTGTAGGACACGATGCCGATCAGCAATGATGACCAGGCTCATCACGGTGGCGAAGACCGGACGCCTGATCGAGATCTCGGACAGGACCATGTCGATTCCTTTCGCCGCTCGACGCGGCAGATACCCGCTACGCCGGGCTCAGCGCTTGTCCGCGCCGGTTCCGCCCATGCCCGCCATGCCGCCCGCGCCGGCCGGCTGGCCTCCCCCGGGCTCCACGACCTTGACCGGGGCGCCGTCGCGGATCTTGAGCTGGCCGGCGGTGACCACCAGGTCGCCCGCCTTCAGCCCCTCGAGCACCTCCACCTTGGCGCCGCGGCGGGCGCCGATCTGGATCTTCACCCGCTCCGCCTTGCCGTCGATCACGCGGATGACGAACTGGTCGCTGCCGGCCGGCACCAGCGCCTCCTCGGGGACGACCAGCGCGTCGTGGCGGTCGCCGACGATCACTCGCACCCGGGCGAACATGCCGGGGCGCAGCCGCAGGTCCCGGTTGGGCAACTGCGCCCGCACCAGGACCGCCCGGCCGGCGGCATCGAGCAGCGGATCGATCGCGTCCACCGTGGCCTTGAACACCTCGCCGGGGCGTCCGTCCGTGGTCACCTCGACGCTCTGGCCCGGCTTGAGCCGCCCGAAATAGCGCTCGGGCAGACGGAAGTCGGCCTTCAGCGAGGACACGTCCTCCAGGTTCACCAGATCCTGGCCCTCCTTGACGTAGTCGCCGACGCTGACGTTGCGGATGCCGATCAGGCCGGGGAATGGGGCCACGATGCGCGTCTTGGCGAGCCGCGCCTCGGCCTGGGCGGTGACCGCCTCCTCGACCTTGAGCTTGGCCGCCGCCTCGTCCTTGGCCTGTTCGCTGACGAACTTCCGCTGGAACAGGTCCACGGTGCGCTGAAGGTTTGTTCGCGCCAGGTTCAGGTTGGCCCGTGCCTGCTGCAGGTCGGCGGCCTGGGTCGAGTCGTCCAGCGCCACCAGCAGCGTTCCCTTGGCCACCGGCGCGCCCTCCTGGAAGGCGATGCGGGCGATCCGCCCGGCGATCTCGGGACGCAGCACGACCGACTCGTTCGCGCGCAGCGTGCCCACCGCCGTCAGGTCGTCCGGCAGCGTGGCGGTCTGCACCTTGACCGCCTCCACCGCCATGGCGAAGCCGCCCGGCGGCCCGCCGGCCGGCACGGCGCCCGGCTTCGCGCCCGCCATGCCCGGGCCGGGCGCGCCGGACCCGCCGGCCGACTGCTGCGGCGACAGGCTGCGGTTGGCGTAATAGGCGAGCGCGCCCAGACCCGAAAGGCCGACTGCGGCGAGTACGGCGACGACGATGTGCTTGGCGTTCATCTTGAACACGTCTGGGCGGGAGGTCCGCAGGCTCCGACCGAGCCGCGAACCCGAATCAAAAAAGACACCGCGCCGGGCGAAAAGTTGCTCAGGCGGTCCGGGCGCACGCCGGCACGGCTGCCGGGGCGGCGGCGGTCATTCGACGACGGTCTGGGCCTGGCCTGCGGCTCGCCGCTCGATGCGGCCGATGCGGTAAACCGTCTCGCCATCCTGCTCCAACTGGCGGGCCACCGCCCCGGCATCCTCGGGGGCGGTCACGACGATCATGCCGATGCCGCAGTTGAACACGCGGTGCATCTCGGCTTCGGCGACGCCGCCCTGCTGCTGCAGCCAGTCGAAGAGCCTGGGCCGCTGCCAGGCTTTCCGCTCCAACACCGCCGTCAGTTCCTCGCCGAGGATGCGCGGCACGTTCTCCAGCAGGCCGCCGCCGGTGATGTGCGCCAGCCCCTTGATCGCGCCGGGCCGGCCGCGCAGCAGCGCGAGCAGCGGCTTCACGTAGATGCGGGTCGGCGCCATGATCGCGTCGGCCAGGCTGCGGCTGCCGTCGAAGGGCGCGTCCAGGTCCGGCGCCGCCCGCTCGATGATCTTGCGCACCAGCGAATAGCCGTTGGAATGCGCCCCGCTCGAGGCCAGGCCGAGCACCGTGTCGCCGGGACGTATCGACGAACCGTCGATGATTGCCGACCTCTCCACCACGCCGACGGCGAAGCCGGCCAGGTCGTATTCCCCGTCCGGGTACATGCCCGGCATCTCGGCGGTCTCGCCGCCGATCAGGGCGCAGCCGGCCTGCTCGCAGCCGCGGGCGATGCCCTGGACCACCGCGGCGGCGGTATCCACGTCCAGCCGGCCGCAGGCGAAATAGTCGAGGAAAAACAGCGGCTCGGCGCCCTGGACCAGGATGTCGTTCACGCTCATCGCCACCAGGTCGATGCCCACCGTGTCGTGGCGGTTCAGGCGGAAGGCGAGCTTGAGCTTGGTGCCTACGCCGTCGGTGCCGGAGACCAGCACCGGTTCGCGGTAGCCCTCGGGAACCCTGAACAGCGCGCCGAAGCCGCCGATGCCGCCGAGGACCTCGGGGCGCATGGTGCGGCGGGCGGCCGGCTTGATGCGCTCGACCAGGGCATCGCCCGCGTCGATGTCCACGCCGGCGTCGCGATAGCTCAGGGAAGGCTGCGGGGAGCGGCTGTCTGTGGTCATCTGGGGCGGGGCCGGCGGGGCGG
>DATMWM010000436.1:0-2005 GCA_035562535.1 Rhodocyclaceae bacterium
GGCGATCGGCCGATAAAGCGGCGCTGGAGGAAGGTTCAGCCCCGTAGTCACAACTGAGGACAATGAGATGGCGGTGATCCTTCGAGGCACAGCCGATCATATGGACGAAGGACACGCAGCGCCCGACCCCGCCGGTGTTCGGCGGAGAGTTCAGCGCGCCACTTCCCCAGGCTCCGTGACCGTGGCGGTGTAGTACACGATTCGGAGGACGAGACCATGAACCGGCGGGGATTTCTCAGCCTGGCGGCAGGCGCCGCACTCGTGGGCAGCGCCCGCGCAGAGCAGCCCGCGTCCTGGCGCCCCGGCGTGGCACTGGTGCTCGGCGGCGGCGGGTGCCGCGGCTACGGGCACATCGGCGTGATCCGCGCCCTAGAGAAGAATAATCTCCGGCCCGACCTGGTGGTCGGATCGAGCGTGGGCAGCCTCGTCGGCGCGCTGTACGCTGCGGGACTGACAGCCGATCGGCTCGAACGGCTCGGCAGCCGGCTCACACCGAACCTGCTGCGCGACTGGATCTTTCCCAAGCTCGGCATATTCGGCGGCGACGCGATCCGGCGCTTCGTCATTGCGACGGTCGGCGAGCGCACGATCGAATCGCTGCCGATGCGTTTCGCCGCCGTGGCCACCGATTTGCGCACCGGCGCGCAGAAGGTGTTCGACCGCGGCGACCTCGGGCGCGCGGTCCAGGCCTCTTCGAGCGCGCCGGGACTGATGGAACCAGTGCGAGTGGACGGCGGCGAGTACGTGGATGGCAATATTTCGGCGCCGGTTCCGGTGGGCGCGGCACGCCGGCTGGGCGCGCGCCGCGTGCTCGCGGTGGACGTCACCTTCCCGCCCGAGCAAGCGGATCTCGCCGATCCGTTCGATGCTCTGTACCAGGCGATTTCGATCCTCACCCGCAGGCTCGCGCTCGACGAGCGCGCCGGCGCGGACCTGCTCATCGAACCAAACCTGCCCGAACATCACGACATGTCGGCCGCCACGCTCAAGGCACTGGTCGACGCCGGCGAGCGCAGCGCGCTGGAGGCGATGCCCAGACTGCGCGCCCTTTTCGCTCGGCCAGGGACATAGCGCCGCGCCAGCGGCTGGAATCGAGCACTACGGGACATCCGACTGGCCAAGGGTGAATGACCTCGGGATATGCGCGGAAGCGTTCAACCCAGGGTGAGCAAGTCAAACCAGCTTTCTGGAACCCGGCTAAACACGGAGCGTGCGCAACCGCAACGCGTTTCCGATCACGGAAACCGAACTCAGGCTCATCGCCGCGGCGGCGAAGATGGGCGAGAGCAACAAGCCGAGCACCGGATAGAGCACCCCCGCCGCAACCGGCACGCCGAGCGCGTTGTACACGAAGGCGAGGAAAAGATTCTGTCGGATGTTGGCCATGGTGGCCCGCGACAGGCGCCGCGCACGCACGATGCCGTTAAGGTCGCCCTTGACCAGCGTCACTCCGGCGCTTTGCATCGCCACGTCGGTGCCGGTGCCCATGGCGATGCTCACGTCTGCGGCGGCCAGGGCGGGCGCGTCGTTCACCCCGTCCCCAGCCATGGCCACGATCGCGCCCTGCGCCTGGAGCCGCGTGACGATTTCGTGCTTGCGCGCGGGCGCCACGTCCGCTTCCACCTGATCGATGCCGAGCTGGCGCGCGATGGCTTCGGCCGTGCGCCGGTTGTCGCCAGTCACCATGATGACCCGCAGCTTCTCGGCGCGCAGCGCCTCCAGCGCCGCCGCCGTAGTGGCCTTGACCAGATCGGACACTGCGATCAGACCGAGTAGGGTCTGGCCGCGTGCGACGAAGACCACGGTGGCGCCTGCATCCCGCTGCCTGTCGGCCTCGGCGGTCAACGGCTGCGGGTCTACGCCGATGCGCGCCATCATCGGCGGATTACCCAGCGTGACCGCCTCGGCCCCGAGGCGCGCCCGCACGCCCGCGCCGGTGACGGACTCGAAGTCCTCCACCGGGCGGGCCGCCGTTGCTAGCTGCTGCCCGTGGCGAACGATGGCC
>DATMWM010000437.1:0-11924 GCA_035562535.1 Rhodocyclaceae bacterium
GCGGGCGCGGTCGCGGTGGTTCCGGCCGCCGTGATCCCTGCGTCGCCGGAGGAGCCTCCCGCGGCTTCGGCGGCAGTGGAGGCGCAGGCTGCGCCGGCGGAGCAGGCGATGCGCCGGCTGGCGTTCAGCTTTGCCCGGGAATCCTGGGTGCAGGTGCGCGACGGCAGCGGCAAGGTGATCCTGTCGAACAGCCATGCGGCGGGCTCGACCCGGGTCGTCGAGGGCGTGCCGCCGTTCAGCCTGATCATCGGCAACGCGCCGGGCGTCACCCTGAGCTACGACGAGCGTCCGGTCGACCTCAAACCGCACACCGCCTCGACCGTGGCGCGGCTGAAGCTGGATTGAGCATGAGCGAGGACCGACTCTCCGGCCGGCCGGCCCATCGGCACCCGACCCGCACCGTGCTGGTGGGCGGGGTCGCCATCGGCGGCGAGGCGCCGGTCGTCGTCCAGTCGATGACCAACACCGACACCGCCGACGACTTCGCCACCGCGATGCAGGTGGCATCGCTGGCGCGCGCCGGCTCGGAGCTGGTGCGCATCACCGTCGATACCCAGGAGTCGGCGCGGGCGGTGCCGAAGATCCGCGAGCGGCTGCTGCAGATGAACCTGGAGGTGCCCCTGGTCGGCGACTTCCATTTCAACGGCCACAAGCTGCTGACGGAGAATCCCGCCTGCGCCGAGGCGCTTGACAAGCTGCGGATCAATCCGGGCAACGTCGGCAAGGGGGCCAGGCGCGACGAGCAGTTCGCGCAGATCGTCGAGATCGCCTGCCGCTACGACAAGCCGGTGCGCATCGGCGTGAACTGGGGCAGCCTGGACCAGGCGCTGCTGGCGCGCATCATGGACGAGAACGCCCGCCGTCCACAGCCGCTGGACGCCTCGGGCGTGATGCGCGAGGCCATGGTCGCCTCCGCGCTGGAGAGCGCCGCCCAGGCCGAGTCGCTCGGGCTGCCCGCCGACCGCATCGTGCTGTCCTGCAAGGTCAGCGGCGTCCAGGACCTGATCGCCATCTACCGCGACCTGGCGCGGCGCAGCCACTACCCGCTGCATCTGGGCCTGACCGAGGCCGGCATGGGCTCCAAGGGCATCGTCGCATCGACGGCGGCGCTGGCGGTGCTGCTGCAGGAGGGCATAGGCGACACGATCCGCATCTCGCTCACGCCGGAACCGAACGGCGACCGCCGTCAGGAGGTCGTGGTCGCCCAGGAGATCCTGCAGACCATGGGCCTGCGCGCCTTCATGCCGCTGGTGGCGGCCTGCCCGGGCTGCGGGCGCACGACCAGCACCTATTTCCAGGAACTGGCGCGCGACATCCAGAGCTACGTGCGCGAGCAGATGCCGGCATGGCGGCTGGAGTACGAGGGCGTGGAGAACATGACGCTCGCGGTCATGGGCTGCGTGGTAAACGGCCCGGGCGAGAGCAAGCACGCGAACGTCGGCATCTCGCTGCCCGGCTCGGGCGAGAAGCCGGTTGCGCCGGTCTACGTCGATGGCGAGAAGACCGTCACCCTGAAAGGCGGAAACATCGCCGCCGAGTTCCGCGCCATCGTCGACGACTACGTCGCGCGGCGCTACCCCAGGAGGGCCTGAGGCCGCCTCGCGCGGGCTCGCCGACCAGCCGATGAACCAGACCCTGCAAGCTGTGCGCGGGATGAACGACATCCTGCCGGACGAGGCCGAGCTCTGGGAGGAGTTCGAGGAGGCCGTGCGCGGCTGGCTGCGCAGCTACGGCTACCGGCCGATCCGCCTGCCGATCGTAGAGCCCACGCCGCTGTTCGCCCGCGCCATCGGCGCGGTGACCGACATCGTCGAGAAGGAGATGTACTCCTTCGTCGATACGCTCAACGGCGAACAGCTCACCCTGCGGCCGGAAGGCACCGCGTCCTGCGTGCGCGCCGTGCTGCAGCACAACCTGCTCTACCCGGGGCCGCAGCGGCTGTGGTACGCCGGCCCGATGTTCCGCCACGAGCGCCCGCAGAAGGGCCGCTACCGCCAGTTCCACCAGTTCGGCGTGGAGGCGCTCGGCTTCCCCGGGCCGGACATCGACGCCGAGCACATCGCCATGTGCGCGCGGCTGTGGGACGAGCTCGGCCTGACCGACATCCGGCTGGAGATCAACTCGCTGGGCAATCTGGAGGAGCGCCAGCGCCACCGCGGCGAGCTGATCGCCTACCTGGAGCAGCACCGCGACGCGCTGGACGAGGACGCGCAGCGCAGGCTCCACGCCAATCCGCTGCGCATCCTGGACACGAAGAATCCGCGCATGCAGGAGATCGTGGAGGGGGCGCCCAAGCTGATCGACATGCTCGGCGAGGCCTCGCTCGCGCATTTCTCGGCCCTGCAGCGGCTGCTCAAGGACCAGGGGATCGAATACCGGATCAATCCGCGCCTGGTGCGCGGCCTGGACTACTACAACCTGACCGTGTTCGAATGGGTCACCGACAGGCTGGGCGCGCAGGGCACGGTCTGCGCCGGCGGGCGCTACGACGGGCTGGTCGAGCAGCTCGGCGGCAAGCCGGCGCCGGCCTGCGGTTTCGCCATGGGCGTGGAGCGCCTGATGGCGTTGTGGCGCGAGGCCTTCCACGAGCTGCCGCGCGAGATCCCGGACGTCTACGTGATGCATCAGGGCGAGCGCGCGCCGCGCGCGGCCTTCGGCGTGGCCGAGGAGCTGCGTTCCGGCGGCTTCGACGTGGTTCTGCACTGCGGCGGCGGCAGCTTCAAGTCGCAGATGAAGCGGGCGGACGCCTCGGGCGCGCTGCTCGCGGCGATCATCGGCGACGAGGAGGTGGATGCCGGCGAGGTGAGCCTCAAGCCGCTGCGCGAGGCGCTGGCGCAGCAGCGGGTGCCGCGGGCCGAGTTGGCCGAGCGGGTGGGACAGTATTTGTTCGTAGAGGATGACGATGGCAACTCTTGATCTGGAAGAACAGGAACAGATATCCGCGCTTCAGCACTGGTGGAACCAGAACGGCAACCTGGTGACCTGGGTCGCCGTGGGCGTGGCTTCGGTGGTGGTCGGCTACCAGGGCTGGCAGTGGTACCAGCGCAGTCAGTCCACCCAGGCCTCCGCCGCCTACGCGGCGGTGCAGACGGCGCTGGCCGAGCGGGATGCGAAGAAGGCGCGGGAGGCAGCCGGCGAGCTGATCGAGAAATTCGGCGGCTCGGTCTACGCCGGGATGGGCGCCCTGCTTTCGGCGCGGGCGCAGGTGGAGGCCGGCGACCTCAAGTCGGCGCGGGCCCAGCTTGCCTGGGCCGCCGAGAACGCGCGCGACGAGGAACTGCGCGACCTGGCGCGGCTGCGGCTGGCCGGCGTCATGGTGGACGAGAAATCCTACGACGAGGCGCTGAAGCTGCTGGAGAAGCAGCCGCAGGGCGCGTTCGCCGCGCGCTTCGCCGACCTGCGCGGCGACATCTTCGCCATGCAGGACAAGCGCAACGAAGCCAAGGCGGCCTACCAGACGGCGCTCAGCCTGCTGGACGGGCGCAAGCCAGGCGACGGCCCGTCGGCCGCCGCCACCGCCGCTTTCCGCGAGATGGTCCAGCTCAAGCTCGAATCCCTCGGGCAGACCCTGTGATCCGGATGCGGATCGCCGCCGCGCTGGCAGCCCTGCTGCTGGCGGGCTGCTCGACCCTGGATTCGCTGAATCCGTTTTCCGGCGGCGCGAAGCTGACCGAGCTGAAGCCCATCCCTTCGCCGGTCGCCTTGAAGGATCTGTGGCAGGCCTCGGTAGGCGGGGCCGGCAGCCATGTCTTGATGCCGGCGGTGGTCGGCGGCAGCGTCTATGCCGCCTCCCGCGACGGGACCATCGTGCGTCTCGAGGACGGCCGCGAGGTCTGGCGGGTGAGCACCGGCAAGGTGCTTTCCGGCGGGGTGGCGGCCGACGTCAAGCTGGTCGCGGTCGGCACGCAGAAGGGCGAGGTGCTTGCCTTCGATACCGCCGGCAAGCCGCTGTGGGAGGCCCGCGTGTCCTCCGAGGTGCTCGCCCCGCCGGTGATCGTCGAGGGGCAGGTGATCGTGCGCAGCGGCGACAACCGCATCTTCGGCCTGGACGTCCTGGACGGCAAGCGCCGCTGGGTGCACCAGCGGGCCACGCCGCCGCTCAGCCTGCGCAGTCCCGCCGGGCTGGCCGCCGCGGGCAGCGTCGTGCTGGCCGGTTTCCCGGGCGGCAAGCTGGTCGCGATCAATACGGCGAATGGCGGGACCATGTGGGAGGCCACCGTGGCCACGCCCCGCGGGGCCACCGAACTCGAACGCATCGCCGACGTGGTCGGAACGCCGGTCGTCGAAGGAAAATCGGTGTGCGCCGTGGCCTTCCAGGGGCGTATCGGCTGCTTCGACCTGTCCTCCGGCAACGCGCTGTGGACGCGGGATCTGTCCAGCGTGGCCGGGCTGGACATGGACGGCCGGGGGGTCTTCGTCTCGGACGAGAAGGGCGCCATCCATGCCCTGGATCGGGCCAACGGCGCCAGCCTGTGGAAGCAGGATCAGCTCGCCGGCCGTGGCAGCGGACGGCCGCTGGCGCTGGATCGCTTCGTTGTGGTCGGCGACGCCGGCGGCGCGGTGCACGCGCTCAGGCGCGAGGACGGGGCCTTTGCCGCGCGCCTGGCGGGCGACGGCAGCCCGGTCTCGGCCGATCCCCGCCGGCTCGGCGGTTCCGCCTTCGTCGTGCAGACCCGCAAGGGGACCCTGTACGCCGCGGAACTGCCGTAGCCCGCCCCGACCGGCAGCCTAAACGTGGTTCCCACCCTCGTCCTCGTCGGCCGGCCGAACGTCGGCAAGTCGACGCTGTTCAACCGCCTGACCCGAAGTCGCGACGCGCTGGTGGCCGACCTGCCCGGGCTGACTCGCGACCGCCATTACGGCCACGGCCGGGTCGGCTCGCGGCCCTACCTGGTGGTGGACACCGGCGGCTTCGAGCCGCGGGCCCGCGAGGGCATCATGAAGGAGATGGCGCGCCAGGCCGAGCAGGCGATCGCCGAGGCCGACGTGCTGGTCTTCCTGGTGGATGCGCGCACCGGCCGGACCGGCCAGGACGCGGAGATCGCCGAGCGGCTGCGCCGCACCGGACGGCCGGTGATCGTGGCGGTGAACAAGGCCGAGGGCCTGCGGCAGGAGATGGTCTGCGCCGAGTTCCACGAACTGGGCTGCGGCGAGCCGGTGGCGATCTCGGCGGCGCACGGCGACGGCGTCCGGGGACTGGTCGATCTGGCGCTCGCCGGTTTTCCCGAAGCCGAGGCCGAGCCGGCCGAGGACGCTGGCCCGCGGGTGGCGGTGGTCGGCCGGCCGAACGTCGGCAAGTCCACGCTGATCAACGCCCTGCTCGGGGAGGAGCGGGTGATCGCCTTCGACCAGCCGGGGACCACGCGCGACGCGATCGCCGTGCCCTTCGAGCGCGGCGGGCGGCGCTACACCCTGATCGACACCGCCGGGCTGCGGCGCCGCGGCAAGGTCTTCGAGTCGATCGAGAAGTTCTCGGTGATCAAGACCTTGCAGGCGGTCGAGGACTGCAACGTGGCCGTCCTCGTCCTCGATGCCCGGCAGGACATCTCGGACCAGGACGCCCATATCGGCGGATTCATCCACGAGGCGGGACGGGCCCTGGTGGTGGCGGTCAACAAGTGGGACGACCTGGACGAGTACCGGCGCGAGCGGGTCAAGGCGGAAATCGGCAACAAGCTCGGATTCCTCGGCTTCGCGCGCTTCCACTACATCTCGGCGCTGCTCGGCGAGGGTGTGGACCGGCTGCTCGATTCGGTGAACGCCGCCTACGGCGCCGCGATGACCAAGCTGCCGACGCCGAAGCTCACGCGGCTGCTCCAGGCCGCGGTGACCAAGCAGGCGCCGCCGCGCCACGGCATCTTCCGGCCGAAGCTGCGCTACGCCCACCAGGGCGGCATGAACCCGCCGATCATCGTGATCCACGGCAACGCCCTGGACCACGTCCCGGACACCTATCGCCGCTATCTGGAACGAACTTTCATGAACGCGTTCAAATTGCAGGGCACGCCGTTGCGGGTGGAATTCCGCACCACGCGCAATCCGTTCGTGGAACGGCGGGCCTGAAACGCGGACGAGGCATCCGGTTGGCAGAGCGCCGGAAAATCGATTAGAGTTGGCATTCAAACACAATAAAGAGGGCAAATCATGAGCAACAAGGGGCAACTGCTACAAGACCCATTCCTCAACACGCTGCGGCGCGAGCACATACCGGTTTCGATCTATCTGGTGAACGGGATCAAGCTCCAGGGCCAGATCGAGTCGTTCGATCAGTATGTCGTCCTGCTCAAGAACACCGTCACCCAGATGGTCTACAAGCACGCGATCTCCACCGTCGTCCCGGCCCGTCCAGTGAGCATTCCCCACGAGCACGGCGAGAGTTGATGTCGAGGCGCCGCGACGAGGCGTCCGCGGACGCCGGTCGCCTGTAATGCTACATGCTTGATCGGCCCGCAACGGGCGCCCGCGGGTCTTCCTCCCGGCGCGAGGCCCCGGCGGCGGTGCTCGTCCAGCTCGATTTCGGCGAAGGCGATGCCGGGGAGCGGCTGGCGGAGCTAGAACTCCTGGCCGCCAGCGCCGGTGCGCGCACGGTCGCGATCGCGCAGGCGCGGCGCGCCGTCCCGGACGCCGCGACCTTCGCCGGTAGCGGCAAGGTCGAGGAACTGGCGCAGCAGGCGCGCGAGCTCGGCGCCGAACTGGTGATCTTCAATCACGAACTGACCGGCGCCCAGCAGCGCAACCTGGAGAAGCTGCTCGACTGCCGGGTGGTGGATCGGACCAGCCTGATCCTGGACATCTTCGCCCAGCGCGCCAAGAGCCACGAAGGCAAGCTGCAGGTCGAACTGGCCCAGCTCGAGCACCTGTCGACCCGGCTGGTTCGCGGCTGGACCCACCTGGAGCGGCAGAAGGGCGGCATCGGCCTGCGCGGCCCGGGCGAGACCCAGCTCGAGACCGACCGGCGGCTGCTCGGCAAGCGGGTCAAGATCCTGCGCGACCGCCTGCACCAGCTCGAGCGCCAGCGCGGCGTGCGCCGCCGCGCCCGGGTGCGTGCGGACCTGCTTGCGGTGTCGCTGGTGGGTTACACGAATGCCGGGAAGTCCACGCTGTTCAACGCGCTGACCCACGCCGGCGCCTACGCGGCCGACCAGCTCTTCGCCACGCTGGACACCACCTCGCGCCGCCTTTACCTTGGCGACGCCGGACATCTGGTGCTCTCGGACACGGTCGGCTTCATCCGCGCGCTGCCGCACTCGCTGGTGGCGGCCTTCCACGCCACGCTGGAGGAGACCGCCGGGGCCGACCTGCTGCTGCACGTGGTGGATGCCTCGAGCAGCGACCGCGACCAGCAGATCGACGCAGTAAATCAGGTCCTGGCCGAGATCGGCGCCGCCGATGTCCCGC
This sequence comes from Rhodocyclaceae bacterium, assembly GCA_035562535.1. Classification (GTDB taxonomy): domain Bacteria; phylum Pseudomonadota; class Gammaproteobacteria; order Burkholderiales; family Rhodocyclaceae; genus DATMWM01. The sequence goes on from DATMWM010000437.1 coordinate 7,399, forward strand.
AGATCCTGGTGTGGAACAAGATCGACGCCACGCATGCCGTCCCGGGGGTCGAGCGGGACGAGTATGGTAGAATCGCGCGCGTTCGATTGAGCGCCAAGACCGGGGCCGGCGTTGATCTGCTGCGTACCGCGCTTGCCGACGCGGCCCGGCTCCGCCTGCGCGATACCTCTCCTGCCCCCCACGGTGTTCAGGATCCCTCAACCACCGAGCATTCCATATAAATGTACTGGAAGAAGGCCATCGCCGGCGTTCTAATGTCCCTGAACGATCCCCAATGGGGAAAGGGGGGCGGCAATCGCGGCGGCAATCAGGGTCCGCCCGATCTCGAGGAGTTGTGGCGGGATTTCAACCGCCGGCTGACCACGCTGCTCGGCAGGAAGGGCGGCGGGGGCGGCGGTGACGGCCAGCCGCGCCCGCCGCTGAACATACGCCAGTTCGGCGGCGGCATCGGCCTGCTGCTGATCCTGGTGGTCGTGATCTGGCTGGCCAGCGGCTTCTATGTGGTCGATGCGAGCCAGCGCGGGGTGGTGCTGCAGTTCGGCAAGTTCCGGGAGACCACCGAGCCCGGCTTGCGCTGGCGGCTGCCCTACCCGATCCAGAGCCACGAGGTGGTGAACCTGACCGGCGTGCGCACGGTGGAGGTCGGTTACCGCGGCTCGGAGAAGAACAAGGTGCTGCGCGAGGCGCTGATGCTCACCGACGACGAGAACATCATCAACATCCAGTTCGCGGTGCAGTACATCCTCAAGGATCCGCAGGCCTACCTGTTCAACAACCGCAACCCGGACGAAGCGGTGATCCAGGCCGCCGAAACCGCCATTCGCGAGATCGTCGGCAAGAGCAAGATGGACTACGTTCTCTACGAGGGCCGCGAGCAGGTCGCCGCCCAGGCGGCCAAGCTGATGCAGGAAATCCTCGACCGCTACGACACCGGCATCCAGATCAGCAAGGTCACCATGCAGAACGCCCAGCCGCCGGAGCAGGTGCAGGCGGCGTTCGACGACGCGGTGAAGGCCGGCCAGGACCGCGAGCGCCTGAAGAACGAGGGCCAGGCCTATGCCAACGACGTGATTCCGCGCGCCCGCGGCAGCGCCGCCCGGCTGATCGAGGAAGCCAACGGCTACCGCCAGCGGGTCATCGCCGCGGCCGAGGGCGACGCCAGCCGCTTCAAGCAGATCCTGGTCGAGTACAGCAAGGCGCCCGAGGTGACCCGCGACCGCATGTACCTGGAGACGATGCAGCAGGTGCTGGCCAACGTCAGCAAGGTGCTGATCGACGCCAAGTCGGGCAACAACCTGCTCTATCTGCCGCTGGACAAGCTGATGCAGGCCGCCGGCGCGGCGGTGCCCGCGACAGGCGGCGGGCCAGTGGGCAGCTCCGACGTGGCCAGCGGCATCGGCCGTCCGGTGCCGTCGGAACTGCCGGTCGCTCCGCCCAAGGCGGACGTTCCGGGCGGCGAGGTGCGCGGCCGTGACGCCGGCCTGCGCGGCCGGGAAAGGGGCGACCGCTGATGCGCGAAAAGCTCCCATTGCTGGCCGGCCTGGCCATCGCCGTCCTGGTGATCCTGTCGATGTCTATGTTCACCGTGGATCAGCGCCAGTACGCGATCGTCCGCCAGTTCGGCGAGATCAAGAACGTGATCGGCGAGCCCGGCCTCAATTTCAAGTGGCCGCTGATCCAGGACGTGCGCTATTTCGACAAGCGCATCCAAACCTTCGAAACCACCGAGCCGGAGCGCTTCATCACCTCGGAAAAGAAGAACGTGCTGGTCGACCTGTTCGTCAAGTGGCGCATCTTCGACGTCAACCAGTTCTACATCTCGGTCGGCGGCGACGAGGCGCGGGCGAAGATCCGGCTGGAGCAGACGATCAACGCCGGCCTGCGCGAGGAGTTCGGCAAGCGCACGGTGCACGAGGTCGTTTCCGGCGAACGCGACAAGATCATGGAAGACGTGCGCACCAAGGCCGACCAGGACGCGCGCAAGATCGGCGTGCAGATCCTCGACGTGCGGGTCAAGCGCGTCGATCTGCCGAACGAGGTGTCCGAGTCGGTCTACCGGCGCATGGAGGCGGAGCGCAAGCGGGTCGCGAACGAACTGCGCTCGCTCGGCGGCGCCGAAGCCGAGAAGATCCGGGCCGACGCGGACAAGCAGCGCGAGATCATCGTCGCCGAGGCCTACCGGGATGCCCAGAGGATCAAGGGCGAGGGCGATGCCAAGGCCGCCGCCACCTACGCTCAGGCCTTCGGCCAGAATCCGGAGTTCTACGCCTTCTATCGCAGCCTGGATGCCTACCGCCAGAGCTTCAAGAGCAAGGGCGACCTGATGGTGATCGATCCGAGCTCGGATTTCTTCAGGTACCTCAAGGGGTCCGGGTCCGCGGGCAAGCCGGCCGGCAGGTGAGACGGCGATGAGCGGCAACCTCCTGATGGCGCTCGCGCTGATGCTGGTGCTCGAAGGAATCCTGCCGTTCGTTGCCCCAGGGATCTGGAAGGAAACCTTTCGCCGCGCCACCGAACTCGCCGACGGGCAGGTCCGCTTCATCGGCCTGAGTTCGATGCTGTTCGGGGTGCTGCTGCTGGCAATCTTCAACTGATCCGGTTCCGCGAGCGATGCGCCGCTGGCTTCTGCCCGAATCCATCGAGGACGTCCTGCCGGAAACCGCCATGGCGCTGGAGGCGCTGCGGCGGCGGCTGCTGGACGCCTTCCGTGCCCACGGTTATCAGCTCGTCATGCCGCCGCTGGTGGAGTACCTGGATTCGCTGCTCACCGGCAGCGGGCGCGACCTGGAGCTGAAGACCTTCAAGCTGGTCGACCAGATCTCCGGCCGCAGCATGGGCCTGCGCGCCGACATCACGCCGCAGGTGGCGCGGATCGACGCGCACCTGCTGAACCGCGCGGGCGTGACCCGCCTGTGCTACTGCGGCAGCGTGGTCCATACGCTGGCCTCGGGGCTCACGGCCACCAGGGAACCGCTGCAGTTGGGCGCAGAACTCTATGGCCATGCCGGCCTGGAGGCGGACGAGGAGATCCTGCGCCTGCTCGCGCTCAGCCTCGATCTGGCCGGGGTCAGCGCGACCCGCATCGACCTCGGCCACATCGGCGTGTTCCGGGCGCTGGCGGGCCGCAGCGGATTCGACGCGGAGATGGAGGAGGAACTGTTCGCGCAACTGCAGGCCAAGGACCTCCCGGCGCTGCGGGAACTGACCGCCGGCGTGCCCGAGCCGGTGCGCTCGGCGCTGCTCGCCCTGCCCGAATGCTATGGTGGCCGCGAGGTCCTGGCGCGTGCGGCGCAGCGCCTGCCTGCCGAGCCGGAGATCGCCGCGGCGCTGGCGGAGCTCGGCCGCCTGGCCGACGCGCTGCGCGACCTGCCGGTCAGCTTCGACCTCGCGGACCTGCGCGGCTACCACTATCACAGCGGTGTGGTGTTCGCCGCCTACTGCGGCGCGCATCCCGGCGCGATCGCGCTCGGCGGACGCTACGACGAGGTCGGCAAGTCGTTCGGCCGCGGCCGGCCGGCCACCGGATTCAGCATGGACCTGCGCGAGATCGTCGGCATCGCTCCGGCGGAGCCGGCTCCGCGTGCGATCCTGGCGCCCGGCCTGCGCGATCCGGCGCTCGCCGGCGCGGTGCGTGCCCTGCGCGAGCGCGGCGAGGCCGTGGTCGGCGGTCTGCCCGGGCACGATGGAAGTTGGCGGGACGCCGGCTGCGACCGGAAACTGGAACTGAGGGACGGCCGCTGGGAAGTCGTCCCGCTTCAGGGAGAATAGCGATATGACAAAGAACGTGGTCGTCGTCGGTACCCAGTGGGGTGACGAGGGCAAGGGCAAGATCGTCGACTGGCTGACCGAGTCGGCGCAGGGCGTGGTGCGATACCAGGGCGGCCATAACGCCGGCCACACGCTGGTGATCGCCGGCAGGAAGACCGTTCTGCACCTGATCCCCTCGGGCATCCTGCGCGACGCGGTGGCCTGCTACATCGGCAACGGCGTGGTCCTGTCGCCGGAGGCGCTGATCGCCGAAATCGACGAACTGGAGGCGGCCGGCGTGCAGGTGGCGGACCGGCTGCGTATCTCCGAGGCCTGCCCGCTGATCCTGCCCTACCACCAGGCGCTCGACAACGCCCGGGAAGCCGCCCGCGGCGAGAACAAGATCGGCACCACCGGCCGCGGCATCGGCCCGGCCTACGAGGACAAGGTGGCCAGGCGCGCCCTGCGCCTGCAGGACCTGCTGCGGCCCAAACGCTTCGCGGACAAGCTGGCGGAACTGCTCGACTACCACAACTTCATGCTCCAGCACTATTACCGCTGGCAGCCGGTCGACTTCAAGAAGGTGCTGGACGACTCGCTGGCCATGGCGCCGCGGCTGGAGAAGCTGGTGGCCGACGTGCCGCGCGCGCTCTACGAGGCGAACAAGAACGGCGCCAACCTGCTGTTCGAGGGCGCCCAGGGGACGCTGCTTGACATCGACCACGGCACCTATCCGTTCGTCACCTCGAGCAACTGTGTGGCCGGCGGCGCGTCGGCCG
>DATMWM010000438.1:0-20774 GCA_035562535.1 Rhodocyclaceae bacterium
TCGGCACCGAACTTCACCTTGGTGCCGTCCATGCGCACCATGGGCGCATCCGGCACCTTGTAGTTCGCGGTCGTTCGCGACACCGAACGGTTCGCCTGCGCCTGCTGCTGATGCTGGTGGTGGTCGTGCTCGCCGGCGAACACGGCAGGCGCCGCGACGCCGATGGCGGCGGCGAAGAGCACCGCGTACGCGGTGCGCGAAGGATCGACTGGGCGGCTGGATGAGCGGGTCATGCGTTACCTCGCGGGGATCGGCAGAAATCGGGCAATTATGCCGAAATCCCGATGCCGGGGACCAAGCAGGATGTCACGGCAGGGCAAGCCCGGCGATGCGCGAACGGGCGATCCGGCGAAGGCCGCCCGCCCGGGGCGGCAGGTTCCCGGCAGAGCGAGGGCCGGTACGGCTTCCTCACTCAGCCGTCCTGAACCGTCGCGCCGAGCTTCTTGTAGTAGGCGAGCACCTTGGGCACGTAGGCCGCGGTTTCGCGATAGGGCGGAATCTTGTTGCCGTAGCGGGCGACGACGTGCTCGCCCGCGTTGTAGGCGGCCAAGGCGAGCTTCACGTCTTTGTTGAACATCTTGAGCAGGTCGCTCAGGTAGCGCGCGCCGGCCCGGATGTTCTGCGCCGGATCGAAGACGTCCGCGACGCCGTAGCGCCTGGCGGTGTCCGGCATGAGCTGCATCAGCCCGGAGGCGCCCTTCTTCGACACCGCCTTCGGGTTGTAGCGCGACTCGATGGCGATCACCGCATGTACCAGCGCCGCGTCGACCTCGGCGGCGCGGGCCGCTTCGTCCACCAGCGGGCGGAAGCGGTCGTAGCGGCCTGCCAGTTCCCCCGGCACCGGCGGCGCGGCGGCCGCATCCCTGGCAGCCGGCGCCTTCGGACTGCGCTCCCACACTTCGTAGCGGTCGATCGTCGGATGATTGGCCAGATTGACCGTGCCGTCCTCGTCTACGAAGCCGTAGATGTCGGCCTGCGCCCCGGCGGGCGAAAGCATCCCCGCCGCGGCGAGCAGCAGCGCCGATGCCAACCGGGAGATTTCACGATTCATGGCCGTTCGCAGGGGGTACTGAGGAGTCGAGTGGCGAAATATAGCCAATTACGGCCTCGCTGCCCACGGGTAAATGTCGCGGCGGGCACGCCGGGCGAATTCGAAACGGGTCGGGACGCTACAATTCCGCCATGAAATCGCCTTCCGCCGCCGAATCGGCCAGCCAGGCCGCGTCCGCGGGCGCCGCCCCGCTGGCGGAACCGGGTCCGGCCACGGCCGCCTGGCGGAGCGGGACCGGCACGCCGCGGGAGCTCTTCCGTTTTTTCCGCTACTTCTCGATCGCCAGCCTGCTTCTGATCGCCGCCGCCGGCCTGCTGCTGACGCTGCTGTTCCGCCATGTCGCCATCGGCGAAATCATCGCGGTCGGCGAGGCGAACAACGTGGTCCTGACCGAGGCCGCGATCGCCCCGGTGACCCAGGACCTGATCGGTTTCCTGGACAAGACGGACGGGCTCCCGGCTGAAGCCCTGCAGGGCGTGCCCTTGCCGCCCAGGCTGGACGATGAGTTGGCCGAACTGGAGCAGGTGTCCGCCGTCGCCCGGATCAAGATCTACAACACGAAGGGCATCGTGGTCCACGCCACGCGGCGGCCCTCGATCGGCAGGAACCAGTCGGACAACGAGGGCGTGCGCGCCGCGCTCGCCGGACAGGTGACCAGCAAGCTCGTCTATCGCGACGCGTTCAACGCCTTCGACCGGCAGACCGAGGAAGACAACCTGATCCAGACCTACGTGCCGGTCCGCGCCTCGGACCGGGATCCGGTGCGCGGCGTGTTCGAGCTGTACCTGGACGTCGACCCCATGGTCAGGGACTCGGAGCGCGCCGAGGTCCAGATCATCGTCGGCGCGCTGGCGATCATGGCCCTGCTCTATGCCGCGCTGATCTCGGTCGTGCGCTACGCGGAACGGATCATTCGCGCCCAGCACGAGGCCATCCGGCAGCGCAACGCCAGCCTGGAAACGCTTTCCGCCCGGATGCTGCGCAACCAGGAGGAGGAGAAGCGCAAGATCGCCTTCGACCTGCACGAGGGCATCGCCCAGACGCTGTCGGCGGTCAAGCTCTCGGTGGAGAGCACCTGCGACGCGCTCAGGCGCGGCGGCCAGGACGGCGCCCAGCTCGCGCCGGCGGTGCAGGTCGTCAAGGAGGCGATCAGCGAGGTGCGCACGGTGGCGCTGCATCTGCGGCCGTCCAGCCTGGACGACCTGGGACTGCTGGCGACGATCAACTGGTATGCGCGGGAGTTCGCCCGGCTGCATCCCCATGTCCGCACGGATTGCGACACCGGCCTGCAGGAGAAGGACCTGCCAGAGGCGCTCAAGATCATCATCTACCGCGTTCTGGAGGAAATCTGCAGGGTGGCCGGCGCGCTGGCGGAAATGCGCCGGCTCCGGGTCGGCCTGACGCAGGACGAGGATCGCATCGTGTTGAGCGTCAGTCACGACGGCATGCCGGCGCAGGCGCCCGGCGGCGGCGAGCCGGAACTCGCCCTGGCCCGGGAGCGCACGCTGCTCTCCGGCGGTTCGTTCGAGGTAATCGTCGGCGAAGCCGGCAGCAGGACGCTGCGCGCCGCCTGGCTGCGTTAGTGGACTAGGCTTCCCGAATCAGGTCCGGCCGGTCGGTGATCACGGCCGCCGCCCCGGCGGCCAGCAGGGCGACAGCGCCGGCCGGGTCGTTGATCGTGTAGCAGACCACCGGCGTCCCCCGCTTCGCGATCCCGGCGATCCGCCGCCGGTCGTTGGCCAGGCAGTCGCAGTGCAGCGAGACGCAGCCCAGGCGGCGCGTGCGCTCGACCCAGTCGTCCGGAATCGCCCCGCAGAGCAGGCCGCGCGGCAATTCCGGCGCAACCCGCGCCGCCTCCTCCAGCGCCTCCTCGGAGAAGGAGGAAAGCAGCGGCGCCGGCGCGGCGCCGGCCCAGAGGCGCTGCGCCGCCTCGGCGACGACCCGCCCGGTGATCCGCTCCGCCCCCCGCGACGGCTTGATCTCCACGTTCGCCGCCAGGCCGAGCTCGATACACAGGCGGGCGGCCTGCTCGAAGCCGGGAACCCGCTCGCCGGCGAAGGCTGCGCCGAAGCGCACGCCGGCGTCGAGTGCGGCGATCACCTCGTCCGGGCTGTCAGCCACGCGCCCCCGCCCGTCGGTGGTGCGCTCCCAGGTCTCGTCGTGGACCAGGTACGGGGTGCCGGAGGCGCCGAGCATCACGTCGAACTCGACGGCCCTGCAGCCGAGCGCGGCCGCGATGCGCAGGCCGGCCAGGGTGTTCTCGGGCGCCAGCGCGCCTCCGCACCGGTGTGCGAACACCCGCGGATAGGAAAAAGCGGCGGCCGGCACCCGGCGGGCCGTTGCTATTTCAGCATGCGCGACCGGGCCACCGCCTCGTCGAGCACCTGCTTGGCCGGCTTGCGGTTGCCCCAGAGCGCGTCGAGTTCCTCGCCGACGATTGCACGCACGTCGGCACGGTGGGCGTAGCGGCTGGCCGACGACGCCGGTGTGGCCGGCTTGTTGGTCAGCGTGGCCACCGCGACCCGGATGTGCGCCATCTCGCTCTTCAGCAGGTCGCTGGACGAGGCGAGCAGGCCGGAGCGGTTGAGCGGCAGCGAACCGGCATGGCGCTGCAGTTCGACCTGGGATTCCGGCGTCAGCAGGAAGCTGACGAACCTGGCGATCGTCTTGTATTCGGCGGGCGTGCGGCCGGCGGCGATCCACAGCGAGGGCCCGTCGGCGAGCGTGTTCTGCGGCGCCCCGGGGATGTCGTCGTGGTAGGGCAGCGGCGCGACGCCGACCTCGAACTTCGCGTCGCGCGCCAGAGCCGGATAGCTGCCGGAGGCGCTGGTGAGCACCGCGCACTCGCCGGAGGCGAACCGGGCGTCGGCCTCCCTGCCGTGGCCGAAGATGTGCAGGTAGCGGCTCTTGTACCAGCTCGACATCATCGACAGGTGTTTCACCTGGACCATGCCGTTGATCGCCAGCGGCCCTTCCTTCTTGGGCGTGCCGCCGGCCACCGGGACGTTGTGCCAGGCGCTGATGTTCTCCACGTGGATCCACGCCGGATAGGACGAGGTATAGGGGCAGCTCACGCCGGCATCGACCAGCTTGCCCAGCGCCTCCTGCAGCTCGAACCAGGTCTTCGGGGCATTTTCCGCATCCAGGCCGACCTTCCGAAACGCGTCGCGGTTGTAGAACATCACCGGCGTCGACAACCCGACCGGCAGCGCGAGCAGCTTGCCGGCACTGTTGAGCGGCGCGGGGTTCATCACGGCAGGCGGCTTCAGGGTCTCAAGACGCTCGCCGGCCGCGCTCATCACCTCGAACAGGGCGCGATAGCGCGGCTTGCCCTGGAGCAGCCGCTCCTCGGCGGTCTCGTCGAGGATCATCATCGCCGGCATCGCGCCGGCGTCCCACTCGCGCATTGCCAGGACGATCCTGCCGTCCGTGCCCTGGTTGAAGCGTTCCACCAGCCGGGTCAACTGCGCCTCGCCCTCCGGACCCAGGGTATGAACCAGTTCGATCTCCGCGGCGGGCGCGGCGGCGGGCTTTGCGGGTTTGGCCGCCGGCTTGGCCGCGGCCGGCTTTGTCTTGGCCGCGGGCTTGCCGGCGGGCTTGTCCGCCGCCGCGGCGGGCGTCTGGACCGCGCCGATGGCGAAGGCTGCGGCAAGGCATAGAACGATCCGGTGATCCCTCATGTCGGCTCCTGGTCTGGGTGGGGGTGCCGTCCAGCGGCACGGCGCCGGCGATTATAGCGAAGCGGCCGGCCGGCCCATGCGCACCGGCGTCGGCCGGGCCCGACGCCGCCGCTCAAGTCGGCCGGGAGCGGGTCGTATTCAGTGGCTGGCCGCGCGGTTGCGGCGCAGTCCGACCAGACCCGCCATGAATCCCTACCGCCGAGTCGTACTCGTCCTGGCCGCGGCCAACGTGCTGCTCATGGTCCTGTTTCCGCCCTACCTCGACCAGCCGCTCGCCCGCTCGTCGCTGCCCGAGTTCGCCGGTTTCCTCCCGGTGTTCGACCCCGGCGAGCGTCACCGACTCCACGCCGACCTGCTCTGGCTGCAGCTTGCCTGGGTCGGCGCCAACGCCCTGGCCGGCTGGCTGGCTACAGGCGGCGACCGCCCACGCCACCCGGGCGCGGGCGTCATGCTGTTCGGTTTGTTCAATCTCGCGGTGATCCTGCTCTTCCCGCCGTTCGAGACCTATTCGCTGCTCGCCCAGCGTCTGCCGCCCTCCTTCGACGGCTTCTACTTCGCCTTCGGCGACAGGACCCGCCGCGCCCTGTACGCGCCGATGCTGCACCTGCAGCTGATCGTGCTGGCGGCGAACGTGCTCGCCGCCTGGCTGGGATTCCACGCGATGGCACGCCTGCACGCGCCGGTCAGCGAAGAGGCGCTGCTGCGCATGGCGCGCCAGCTCAAGCCCCACGAACTGGCCGGCGTCTGGCAGGAACTGCGGCGCCAGGGCGCCGGCCCGGCGGGAATCTCGATCCGGCTGGGCCGCGGACCCGACCGCCGCCAGAGCCCGGACCCCGGCTATCCGGGACCGGAACGGCGTTCGGGCAAGGACAGGCGCGGCGGCTGGCGCTAGGTCCCGGCGGGAAATCGCACGTCGACGCGCAGTCCCCGCCCGTCGTGGCCCTCGCCCAGGGTCACGCCGGCGCGGTGCAGCTCGGCGATCCGCAGCACGATCGACAGGCCCAGGCCGCTGCCCGATTCTCCGCTGCCGAGGATGCGGTAGAAGCGCTGCCCGACCTTGTCGCGCTCCTCCGCCGGGATGCCCGGCCCGTCGTCGGTGACGCTCAGCTCGACCTCCCGATCGGTGCGCTCCACGGCCACGCTCACCTCGCCGCCCGGCGGCGTGTAGCGGATCGCGTTGTCGACCAGGTTGCGCAGCAGAACGGCGAGCATCAGCGCATCGCCCGACACCTGCCCGGCCGGACCCTCGGCCAGCCCGATCTCGATGTTCTTCGCCAGGGCGATCGGCGCCAGTTCGGCCAGCACCTGTACCGCCAGCTCGCGCAGGTCTACCGGCGCGTGGCGCTGCCCGGCGCGCTGCGGGTCGAGCCGGGCCAGCGTCAGCAATTGTTCGACCAGGTGCGCGGCCCGGTCGCAGCCAGCGATGACCTGGTCGAGCGCGTGCTGCCGCCCGGCGGCCTCGCCCGCCCCCTGGGCCACCTGCGCCTGGGTCTTCAGCGCAGCCAGCGGCGTGCGCAGTTCGTGCGCGGCATCGGCAGTGAAGCGGCGCTCCTGTTCGAGCGCAGCCCCAACCCGGCCGAGCAGCCGGTTCAGGCTGCCCACCAGCGGGCGCACCTCGTCCGGCGCGCCGGAATCGTCTACCGGCTCGAGAAAGTCCGGCGCCCTGCGGCCGAGTTCCTCGTTCATCCGCGCCAGCGGCGCCAGCCCGCGGCCCACGCCGAACCAGACCAGCAGCCCGAAGACCGGCAGGGCGACCCAGAACGGATCGAGCAGGTTGCCCGCCAGTTCCTTGGCCAGGTGGTCGCGAAACTCCTCGCGCTCGCCGACCTGGACCAGGAAATGCCGGGTGTCGTCCCAGCGGCTGAACACCCGCCAGGGCCGGCCATCGAGCATCACGTCGCTGTAGCCCTCCTCGCGCGCGGACAGCCGGGCCGCGGGGGCGCTGGCCGAGCGCAGCAGCAGGGTGCGCCCGTCGTGCCAGATCTGGAAGGCCACCCGGCGTTCGTAGCGGTGCGCCGGCTCGGCGGTCTGGACCTCGCGCTCGTCGTCGTCTTCGAGCAGTTCATGGCCGGTCTGGGCGACCAGCAGGGCGGCCGACTGGGCCAAGTGGGCATCCAGCATCTCGCCGATCTCGCTGCGCGCGTCCAGATAGGTCACCAGCACCAGCGCCGCCCAGCCGGCGGCGAGCGTCGCCAGCAGCAGCGTCAGCAGGCGCCTGCGCAGCGAGAACGCGCGTGCCCGGCTCATGCGTCCGGCGGCGCAGCGGCCAGGGTATAGCCGACCCCGCGCACGGTGCGGATCAGCTCGACCGAGAGCTTGCGGCGCAGGTGGTGGATATGCACCTCGATGGCGTTGCTGCCCACCTCCTCGCCCCAGCCGTAGAGCGCCTGTTCGAGCTGCGAGCGCGACAGGACGCGACCGGCGTTCAGCGCCAGCGCTTGGAGCAGCGCGAACTCGCGAGCCGAAAGCTCCACCGGCCGGCCCTCGAAGCTGGCGCTCCGCGCCGCCGGGTCGATCTCGACCGGGCCCACCCTCAGCCGCGGCGCCGCCTGGCCGTGGCTGCGGCGCACCAGCGCCCGCAGCCGGGCCGCCAGTTCGTGCAGGTCGAAGGGTTTGGTCAGGTAATCGTCTGCGCCCGAGTCCAGGCCGGTGATCCGGTCCTCGACCCGGTCGCGGGCGGTGAGGATCATCACCGGCACGCGGTTGCCGGACGCGCGCAGGCGGCGCAGCAGCTCCAGCCCGGAAAGCCGCGGCAGGCCGAGGTCGAGCACCACCGCCGCATAGCTTTCGGCCGAAAGGGCGTGCCAGGCTGCCAGGCCGTCGCGCGACCAGTCGACGCCAAACCCCGCCTGCCTCAGGCCGGCCTGGATGCCGTCTCCGAGCAGCGGGTCGTCTTCCACCAGAAGGATGCGCATGGCGCGAGTTTAAGCGAGTGTTCGAGGGGCGGCCTGCGTTCGCCGGCGGCCGGGCTGCCGCCCTGTCCAGGCGGGGCGGTGGAGCGAATCCTGACTTCCCCGGATTAAGTGCAGCTTAAGGCCCATGTCGGGGCGAAACGACAGGGCCGCCTGTGCTAGTATCGCCAGCCTGGCGCGCGCGGCGGCAAGGCCGTTCCGCCTGGTCTTCCCAGCACAACCGGACGTCGAAACCACAGTGCCTCCTCGCGAACGCCACGAAGCCTCCACCGCCCAGGACAAGCCCGCCCAGCCCCTGAAAGACCTGCACGCCGTGGTCACCGGCGGCGGGCGGGGCATAGGCGCGGCGATCGCCAGCCTGCTGGTGAGCCAGGGCGCTCGGGTCACGCTGCTCGGCCGCAGCCTCGCCAACCTGCAGCAGCAGATGCGCAAGTTGAAGCCGCTGGGCAGTGTGCAGTCCTTCACCGCGGACGTTAGCGACCGCGTCGCGGTGGTCGAGGCGTTCAACCGCGCCCGTTCCTCATTCGGCGAGATCTCGATCCTGATCAACAACGCCGGCCAGACCGAGAGCGCGCCGTTCCTGAAGACCGACGAGGCGCTCTGGCAGCGGCTGCTGGCGGTGAACCTGACCGGCACCTACCTGTGCACCTACGCGGCGCTGCCGGACATGCAGCACCAGGGCTTCGGACGCATCGTCAATATCGCCAGCACGGCTGGGCTGACCGGGTATCCCTATGTCACCGCCTATTGCGCGGCCAAGCACGGCGTGGTCGGCTTCACCCGGGCGCTCGCCCTGGAACTGGCCGCGCGCAATATCACCGTGAATGCGGTGTGCCCCGGCTACACCGAGACCGACATCGTCGCCCGCACCGTGCGCAACATCGTGGCGCGCACCGGCCGCAGCGAGGAGGAGGCCCGCGAGGGGCTGACCCGCTTCAATCCGCAGCACCGCCTGATCCGCCCCGAGGAGGTGGCCCAGACCGTGCTATGGCTGTGCCTGCCCGGAACCGAATCGATCACCGGTCAGTCGATCGCGGTGGCCGGCGGCGAGGTGCTGACTTGAGCAGACTGCCGCCGCACCGCACCGGCGGGTAGCGCGGCGCACCGGGGCGTGAGCGCGCTCTTCCGCTGGGACGACCCGCTGCTTCTGGAAGAGCAGCTCGGCGCGGACGAACGCATGATCCGCGACACGGCGCGCGACTACGCCCGCGAGCGGCTGATGCCGCGCATCCTCCTGGACTTCCGTCACGAGCGCACCGATCCGGCGATCTTCCGCGAGATGGGCGCGCTCGGCCTGCTCGGCGCCACGCTCGAGGGCTACGGCTGCGCCGGCGTCAGCCACGTCGCCTACGGGCTGATCGCCCGCGAGATCGAGCGTGTGGACTCCGGCTACCGTTCCATGTTCAGCGTGCAGTCCTCGCTGGTGATGTATCCGATCCGCCACTTCGGCGGGGAGGCGCTGCGGCAGCGGCTGCTGCCCGGACTGGCGCGCGGCGAGCTGATCGGCTGCTTCGGACTGACCGAGCCGAATCACGGTTCCGACCCCGGCGCAATGGAATGCCGGGCCGTGGCGGAGCCGGGCGGGTTCCGGCTGAACGGCACCAAGACCTGGATCACCAACGCACCGATCGCCGACGTGTTCGTGGTCTGGGCCCGGGACGAGGCAGGAGCCGTCGCCGGCTTCGTGATCGAGAAGGACGCGCCCGGGCTGTCGGCCCCTGCGATCGCAGGCAAGATGGGCCTGCGCGCCTCGGCCACCGGCCAGATCGTCATGGACGGGGTGTTTGTACCGGCCGAAAACCGCCTGAACGTGTCCGGACTCAAGGGGCCGCTCGCCTGCCTGAACGCCGCCCGCTACGGCATCGCCTGGGGCGCGCTCGGCGCGGCCGAGTTCTGCTGGCATGCCGCCCGCGACTACGTGCTCGCGCGTCACCAGTTCGGCCGTCCGCTGGCCGCCAACCAGCTGATCCAGAAGAAGCTGGCGGACATGCAGACCGAGATCGCGCTCGGCCTGCAGGCCTGCCTGCGCCTGGGCCGGCTGAAGGACGAGGGCCGGGACGCTCCCGAGATGACCTCGATGCTCAAGCGCAATTCCTGCGGCAAGGCGCTGGAGGTAGCGCGCCTGGCCCGGGACATGCACGGCGGCAACGGCATCTCGGACGAGTATCACGTGGTGCGCCACATGCTCAACCTCGAGGTGGTCAATACCTACGAGGGAACCCACGACATCCACGCCCTGACCCTGGGCCGGGCGCAGACCGGCATCCCGGCCTTCGGGGCCTGAGCGGCCGTAGCGTTTCTCAAGTCGCCGCGCGGCGCGGACGTAATCAGCGGCACGATCCCTGCGCCGCAATCATGTCCTTCCGAACCGTCCCGATGCTGATTGTTCTGACCCTGGCCGCCGGGCTGACCGCCGGCTGCGAGCGCCTGGGCATCGAGGATCCGGCCACCGTGGCCGCGTCCCGCGAGGCCGAGGGCAAGGCCGTGGGCGCCGGCTGCCGCCATGCCGGGCGTTCGCTCGAGGACTGCTACGGGATGAACGAACGGGCGCTCAAGGCAGCGGTGTTCGCCGGCTGGAAGGAAATGAACGACTACATGGCGGCGAACAAGATCGAGGCCATCGCCCCGCAACTCGCGCAGGCCGCCGTCGAGCCGGAGGCGGTCAAGCCGGCGGGCCATGCCGCCGAGCACGCCCGGCCGTCCTCCGCGGCAAAACGCGCCGCCGAATAGCCGCTCCACGCCGCCCGGGCGGCGCTCCCGAACCCGATCGACCCGCCTCACGGCGCCGGATTGGTGTAGCGCAGGTGGATGCGCTCGATCTCGGCCAGCAGATCCGCGTCCAGCGCCACGTCCTTCGCCTCGATGTCCTGCCGCAACTGCTCCAGCGACGTCGCGCCGACGATGGTGCTGGCGACGAACCAGCGGCTGCTCACGAACGCCAGCGCCAGCGCGGCCGGCGCGAGCCCGGCGGAGCGCGCCAGCGCCGCGTAGGCGCGCACCGCCGGCGCCACGTTCTCCCTGGCGTAACGCTGGCCGAAGCCGGGAAACAGGTTGATCCGGCCCGGCGCGTCCGGCCGGTCCAGGTATTTGCCGGAGAGCAGCCCGAAAGCCAGCGGCGAATAGGCGAGCAGGGAAACCCGCTCCCGATGGCAGGTCTCCGCCAGCCCGTACTCGAAGACCCGGTTCAGCAGGCTGTAGGCGTTCTGCACCGAGACGACGCGCGGCAGGCCGTACTGCTCGGCCGCACGGACGAAGCGGCACACCCCCCAGGGATGCTCGTTGGACAGGCCGACGTAGCGCACCTTGCCCTCTTGCACCAGCTCGCCCAGGGCTTCGAGCTGGTCTTCGATCGGCGTGCAGGCGCGCTCCCTGGACGGGTCGTAGGCGGTCTGTCCGAACATCGGCTGATTGCGCTCCGGCCAGTGGAGCTGGTACAGATCGACGTGGTCGGTCTGCAACCGGCGCAGGCTGGCCTCCAGCGCCGCCCGGAGGTTTTCCCGGTCCAACGCCGCCGGTCCGCCGCGTATCCATTCCAGGCTGCGCGCCGGTCCGGCCGCCTTGGTGGCGATCACGACGCGGTCGCGCGGCTGGCGCCGCAGCCAGTTGCCGACGATCGTTTCGGTCGCGCCGCAGGTCTGCGCGCGCGGCGGCACCGGGTACATCTCGGCGGTGTCGATGAAGTTGACGCCGCGCTCGAACGCGAGATCGAGCTGGGCGTGGGCGCTGCGCTCGTCGTTCTGCTCGCCGAAGGTCATCGTCCCGAGGCAGATCTCCGAGACCTGCAGCTCGCTCCCGCCCAGCCGCTTCGCTTTCATGCGCCGAACCCTTTCCGGCCAGAAGGCCTGCCTGCCCGATCCGATCGCCGCTATTCTATGGGCTCGACGGCCGGGCCCGGTTTTCGTCGCCCGGAATCCCAGTCCCGAAATTCAGGAAGCGATGCCCCGACTCGCGGCCGAAAAGGCCGAACGCCAGTACGACACCCGCGGCGCGTACGCCGTGTCCGGCCCGGCTTTCCCGGCGCTGCTGGCCTACTGCCGGGGAGGATTCGAGGCCGAATGCGCAGGGGAGCTCGCGGCGGCGGCCGCCGCCTGCGCGATGCGCGGCGAAGCGGACGCCCCGGCAGGAAGCGCGCGGGTGCTCCTGCGGCTCGGCACCGCGGCGCGCGCCGATGCGCTGGACGCGGCGTTTCGCCTCCGCGACCTGGTCTTTGCGCGGCAGGTCGTGTTCGTCGCCGCTCATGTCGAGCGCATGCCGGCGGGAGACCGGGTCGCGCCTCTGCTCCAGGCCGCGGCCGCCGCGGGCGCGCCGTTCTCCGCCGTGTGGCTGGAGACGGCGGACACGAACGAGGCCAAGCAGCTCTCCGCCCTGTGCCGCGGCCTGGCGCCGCTTCTGGAGCAGGAACTCGCGGCCCGGCGCCTGCTCGCGCCCGGCCGGCCCGACCGTCCGCGGCTGCACGTCTTCCTGGTTTCGGGAACCGAAGCGCTGGTCGGCATATCGCTGCCGGACAGCGGCTCGGACTGGCCGATGGGCATTCCGCGCCTGAGGCTGCCGCGCGAGGCGCCCAGCCGCTCGACCCTGAAGCTTGCCGAGGCGCTATTCACCCTGCTGACCGAGCGGGA
Source organism: Rhodocyclaceae bacterium (assembly GCA_035562535.1). Classification (GTDB taxonomy): domain Bacteria; phylum Pseudomonadota; class Gammaproteobacteria; order Burkholderiales; family Rhodocyclaceae; genus DATMWM01. The sequence goes on from DATMWM010000438.1 coordinate 12,263, forward strand.
GCGCGAGCTCTGGCTAAAACCCGGAATGCGGGTGATCGACCTGGGCGCCGCACCCGGCGGCTGGTCCTGGCAGATGGCCAGCCGCGGCCTGCGCGTTACCGCGGTGGACAACGGCCGCATCGCGCCCGCGGTCATGGAAACCGGGCTGGTCGATCACCTGCGGGCCGACGGCTTCACCTTCCGGCCGCGCGGCAGGGTGGACTGGCTGCTCTGCGACATGGTGGCCCAGCCTTCGCGCATCGCCGCGCTGGTCGGGGAGTGGGCCGGCGCCGGGCGGTGCCGGCAGGCAATCTTCAACCTCAAGCTGCCGATGAAGAAACGCCTCGAGGAACTGGAGCGCTGCCGCGCGCTGATCCGGCGGCCGCTGGCCGGCCGGCCGGCGGACCTGCGCCTGAAACAGCTCTACCACGACCGGGAGGAGGTCACCGGCTTCCTGCGCGCCGGATAGCGCCCGGCGGCCGGCCTTCGCGATTCGCTGTCCAGGCCGTATAATCGCGTCATTGCAGCCGCCCCGCCGGTTAGCGTTGCAAGCCTCGTCGGCCCGTCCGGGCCGTGGAAACCCAAGAGATCGTTCGCTGCCTGAACCGGTACTGCGCCTGGCGCAGCAGGCCGAATCGGGAGTGCACGCATGAGTTTTGCCGAACTCGGGCTGATGCCCGAATTGTTGAAGGCCGTCGCCGACACCGGCTATACAGAGCCCACGCCGATCCAGGCCCAGGCGATCCCGATCGTGCTGGCCGGCAAGGACGTGATGGGCGGTGCGCAGACCGGTACGGGCAAGACCGCCGGCTTCACGCTGCCCCTGTTGCAGCGCCTGTCGCGCCATGCCAATGCCAGCCCGTCACCGGCGCGGCATCCGGTGCGCGCCCTGATCCTCACGCCGACCCGGGAACTGGCGATGCAGGTACACCAGAGCGTGGTCACCTACAGCAAGCACCTGCAACTGCGCAGCGTGGTGATCTACGGCGGCGTGGACATGCGCGCCCAGATCGAGGAACTGCGGCTGGGCCGCGAGATCGTCGTGGCCACGCCGGGCCGCCTGCTCGACCACGTGGAGCAGAAGACGGTCAACTTCGGCGCCGTGGAGGTGCTGGTGCTGGACGAGGCCGACCGCATGCTGGACATGGGCTTCATCCCGGACGTCAAGCGCATCCTCGCCCTGCTGCCCAAGGAGCGGCAGAGCCTGCTCTTCTCGGCGACCTTCTCCGAGGAGATCAAGCGGCTGGCCGACAACATGCTGCGCGATCCGCAGCTGATCGAGGTGGCGCGGCGCAACGCAGCGGCGGAGACCGTCACCCACCTCGTGCATCCGGTCGCCCAGGAACTCAAGCGCCAGTTGCTCGCCCACCTGATCCGCAGCCAGGACCTGGGCCAGGCGCTGGTGTTCGTCGCCACCAAATTCGGCGCCAGCCGGCTCGCCCACTACCTGGTGCGTCAGGGGATCGAAGCGGACGCGATCCATGGCGACAAGAGCCAGCAGCAGCGGACCGAGGCACTGGCGGCTTTCAAGGCTGGCAAGGTTCGCATCCTGGTCGCCACCGACGTGGCCGCACGCGGCCTTGACATCGAGGACCTGCCGCTGGTGATCAACTTCGAGCTGCCGCACACGCCCGAGGACTACATCCACCGCATCGGCCGCACCGGCCGCGCCGGCAAGGAAGGCAAGGCGATATCCCTGGTGTGCGCCGAAGAGCGCGGGCGCCTGGCGGACATCGAGAAGCTGCTCAAGCGTACCGTGCAGCAGGAGACCGTGAGCGGCTTCGATCCGGGCGCCGAGTTCCAGGAAGCACTGGACAGGCACAAGCGCGGCCGTCCGGGCAGGCGCGACACCGCGGCCGCTACGCCGCCGCCGCGCGGCGCGAAACCGGGGCGGGAACCCCGGCGCACCCCCCCGCCGAGCGCGGCACGCGCCGTCCCGCCGAAGGCCGCTCCGCCCTCCGGCTTCGACTGGCGCAAACCCTACGAGCCGTCCCCGGAGAGCTTCGTCGAACCGGCCCTGCCCTCGCCGCCCAGGCCGCACAAACCGCAGCGCCAGATCGCCGCCCTGCTCGGCGGGCTCGCCAAGAAAGTGGAATAGCCGCGCGCCGCCGCCCGACTCGTGGCGGCGGCAGGCAGTTCAATCTTGCCCTGGCTCTGCCGATATCCTCGGCAGATTAACAAGTTGCGTCGCATCGGCGCACATGAGCCAGGACCCCAACCGTCCCCTCCGCCGGGTCGCAGCGAGCGACGTGGCGCCCGCCCCGGACTCGCACGGACTGCGCGGTACGTTCGACGGGTTCGACGACGCGGTGATCGTGGTCGCCGACGACGGCACGATCGTCGAGGCGAACACTGCAGCCTGCGAACTGGCCGGTCTGGCCCCGCACCAGGTGATCGGCAGCCCGCTGGCGGAATCCCTCCCGGCCGGTATCGCTTACCGCGACCTGCGTGCCAGGGTGATCGAGGCCGGAAGCGCACGCACGACGGTCCGGCTGCGCCTGCCCGACGGCCGGATCCGCAGCTTCAGGGCCAGCGCCCGCGCCCACTGGCGGCCGAACCTGCACTTGGCGATGCTGAGGGACGAGACCGGCCTGGCACGCCTCGAACAGGCTGCCGCGGCGGGCGAGCAGCGCTTCCGCGCGGTCTTCGATGCGCTGCGCGAGCCCGCGATCCTGACCGCAGGCGACAGGATCCTCGAGGCGAACGGTCCCGCCTGCCTCCTGCTGGAACAAGCGGCGTCGGCCCTGCGGGGCCAGCCCGCCGCCGCGCTGTTCATCAGGCACGAGGACTACGCTGCTCTGCGCGGCGAACTGGCCAGGAGCGGGAAGGCGGCCGGATCGACCCGCCTGCGCTGCGGCGCGCTGGAACGCGCTGCGGAATTCAACGCGGTGTCCTTCCCGGACACCTCCTGGGCGCTGCTGGTCCTGCATCCCGCCGATCCCCGGCCCGCTACGGCGCTGGATCACACCGGCAGCCAGCTCATGTCCCTGGCATTCGGCGAGCTGCCCACGCCGGCCATCCTCTGCGACGCGGGCACGCTCGGAATCCTGGCGGCAAACAAGGCCGCGATCCTGGACTACGGATACGCGCCGGAGGAATTCACCCGGCTGTCCCTGTCCGACCTGCGTCCGGCGGACAGCCAGCCACACGCCTGCGGCGCGGGCGAATCCGCGCCCAAGCCGCACGACCAGGGCGGCCTCTGGCGGCACCGCCGGCACGACGGAACGCTGATGGACGTCGAGGTCGACTGCCAGGCGATCGAGTTCGACGACGGGCGACTGGCGCTTCTCATATGTCACGATCCGGCGGGCGGCCAGGCCACGGCGCGAAGCCTGCCCATGTCGGCCGAACTGTTCGAGTCGAGCAGCCAGGCGATCCTGATCACCGGCCCGGACGGCAGCATCCAGCTCGTGAATTCGGCCTTCAGCCGCATCACCGGCTACAGCGAGGCCGAGGTGGCCGGCCGCAAACCGAGCATGCTCTCGTCCGGCCGCCACGACCGCGCGTTCTACGAGCGCATGTGGACGGAGATCCGCGAGAAGGGCCACTGGCAGGGCGAGATCTGGAACCGCCGCAGGACCGGCGAGGTGTATCCCGAGTGGCTGACCATCAGCGCGCTGCGCAATAGCCGGGGCGAAGTCGTCCGCTACGTCGGCATGTTCAGCGACATCAGCGACCGCAAGGCCGCCGAGGCGCGCATCGAGTATCTGGCCCACTACGACCCCCTGACGGGGTTGGCCAACCGCGCGCTGCTCGGCGACCGCTTCAACCTGGCGATCGGCCAGGCCAAGCGCAGCCGGCGCCGCGTCGCGGTCCTGATACTCGACCTGGACCGGTTCAAGAAGGTAAACGACACGCTCGGGCATTCGGCGGGCGACACGGTCCTGCAGCAGACGGCCCAGCGCCTGCGCGGCTGCCTGCGCCAGGCGGATTTCGTCGCGCGCCAGGGCGGCGACGAGTTCATCCTGCTGGTCAACGATATCGACATGATCCACGACGCGGCCCACGTGGCGCAGAAGATCATCAAGACGATGGCCCGCCCGATCGAGGTGCAAGGCCGCGAGATCCACATCACGCCGAGCATCGGCATCAGCATCTATCCGGACGACGGCACCGACGTCGAGGTGCTGCTCAAGAACGCCGACATCGCCATGTACCAGGCCAAGAACGCGGGGCGCAACAACTACCAGTTCTTCTCCCAGGACATGAACGAGAGCACCTTCGAGCACCTGGCCTTCGAAAGCAGCCTGCGGCGCGCGCTCGATGCCAGCGAGTTCATCCTCCACTACCAGCCCCAGGTGGACCTGGCAAGCGGCAGGATGACCGGCGCCGAGGCGCTCATACGCTGGCGCCACCCCGATCTCGGCATGGTCAGCCCGGCCCAGTTCATACCGGTGGCCGAGGAGACCGGGCTGATCGTGCCGATCAGCAACTGGGTGCTGCGGCAGGCCTGCACCCAGTGCGTCGCCTGGCAGGCGGCGACCGGACGGCCGACGCAGATCAGCGTCAACGTCTCGTCCCTGCAGTTCCGCCACCGCGACTTCGTCGAACTGGTCACCGAGACCCTGCGCCGCACCGGCCTGGACAGCGGTTCGCTGGAACTGGAATTGACCGAGTCGGTGGTCATGCACGATGCGGACGCGGTCATCGCCAAACTGTTCGCCCTGCAGGAGGTAGGCGTGCGCCTGGCGATCGACGATTTCGGCACCGGCTATTCGTCGCTGTCGTACCTCAAGCGCTTCCCGATCAACCGCCTGAAGATCGACCAGTCGTTCGTCAGCGACATAGGCCGCAACAGCGACAGCGAGGCAATCGTGGAGGCGATCATCAGCATGGCCCACAGCCTGCGGCTCGACACCGTGGCGGAGGGCGTCGAGACCAGCGAGCAGCTGGCATTCCTGCGCGGCCGCCAGTGCCGCCACATGCAGGGCTATCTGTTCAGCCGGCCGCTCGAACCGCCGGCACTGCTCAAGATCCTGACCAGCGACACCCGACTCGCCGCCTGATCGCACCGGTCCCCGCCCCGAAATGCACATCGCCCGCAGAGCGGGCGATGTGGCGGAAGCAGCGGGTCGCGCGGATGCTCAGCCGGCCAGTTCCTTGACGTGCTGGATCACCTGGTTGATCGCCTGCTGGGCGCTGCCGTAGAGCATGCGCGTGTTCTCGCCGTAGAACAGCGCGTTCTCGATGCCCGAATAGCCCGCGCCCTTGCCGCGCTTGATGCAGATGACGTTGTGCGCATGGTCGGCGTTCAGGATCGGCATGCCGTAGATCGGGCTGGACTTGTCGGTGCGCGCCACCGGGTTGACCACGTCGTTTGCGCCGATCACCAGCGCCACGTCGGTCTGGTCGAACTCGGCATTGATCTCCTCCAGGTCGGAGATCTTGTCGTAGGGCACGCCGGCCTCGGCCAGCAGGACGTTCATGTGGCCGGGCATCCGTCCGGCCACCGGATGGATGGCGAACTTCACCTCGACGCCGGCCTCTTCGAGCAACTCGACCATCTCCCAGACCTTGTGCTGCGCCTGGGCCACCGCCATGCCGTAGCCCGGGACGATGATCACCTTCTGCGCGTAGCGCATCATCGCCGCGGCGTCCATGGCGGTCACCTCTTTCATCGTGCCCTGGATCTGCGCGCCGCCCTCCTGCACCTCGCCGGTGATCGGCGTGAAGATGATGTTGCTGATCGGCCGGTTCATCGCCTTCGCCATCAGCTGGGTAAGCAGCGAACCTGACGCGCCGACCACGATGCCGGCGATGATCAGCGCGGGGTTGCCGATGGCGAAGCCCTCGAAACCCACCGCCAGTCCGGTGAAGGCGTTCAGCAGCGAGATCACCACCGGCATGTCCGCCCCGCCGATCGGCATGGTGATGATCGCACCCAGCAACAGCGAGAGCGCAAAGAACAGGGTGACCTGCACCGGCGTCGGCTGGCCGGAAACGACCATGCTGGCCCCGATGATCACGGCCAACCCGGCGAGCACCACGTTGACCCCGTTCTGCATTGGCAGCCGGTGCGCCTTCTTCATCACGCCCTGCAGCTTGGCCCATGCCACGATCGAGCCGGAGAAGGAAACCGCGCCGATCAGCGCGCCGAGGGTGGCCAGCGCGATGATCACCGTATCGTGCATCTGGCCCCGCGAGAATTCCAGCGCCGCGATCGCCGCGGCCGCGCCGCCGCCCATGCCGTTGTAGATGGCCACCATCTGCGGCATGTCGGTCATCTTGACCACCTTGCCGCCCCACCAGGCCAGCGCGCCACCGGTCGCGAGCGCGATCGTCATCAGCAGCACGTTGTGCATGCCGGGCCACAGATAGGTGACCGCGGTCGCCAGGACCATGCCGACACCGGCCCAGACGATGCCCTTGCGCGCCGTCACGGGCGAGGACATCGCCTTGAGGCCCAGAATGAACAGGATGGCGACGATGAAGTAGGTCGCGTCGATGAGAAATTTTTCTTTCATTTCTTCGCGTCCTTCTTGTCCTTGCCGCTCTTGAACATGGCGAGCATGCGCTCGGTGACCACGTAGCCGCCGGCAGCATTGGCGGCGCCGAGGAAAACCGCGACGAAGCCGATCACCTGCTGCAGCACCGTCTCGGCGTGGCCCATCGCCACCATGGCGCCGACCAGCACGACGCCGTGCACGAAGTTCGAGCCGGACATCAGCGGCGTGTGCAGGATCACCGGCACGCGCGAGATCACCTCGTAGCCGGTGAATGCAGACAGCATGAAGATGTAGAGTGCGGCCATTCCGGTCAGCTGCGCGTCCATCATGCGACTCCCAGGGCTTTCCTGACGCCCTCGTGGCGGATCTGGCCGTCGTGGGTGAGCAGGCTGCCGGCGATGATCTCGTCGTTCCAGTCGATGCTCAGGTGGCCGTCCTTGACGAAGGGGGACAGGAAGTTGAACAGGTTCTTGGCGTACATCTCGGAGGCATGCACCGGCATGCGCGAGGGCAGGTTGGTCGGCCCGATCAGGGTCGCGCCGCCGGCCGAAACCGTAGACCCGGCCACGGTCCCGGCGACGTTGCCGCCGGATTCGGCAGCCATGTCGACCACCACCGCGCCCGCCTTCATGCCGCTGACCATCTGCTCGGTGACGATCAGCGGCGCCCGCCGGCCGGGGACGGCCGCGGTCGTGATCAGGGCGTCCACCTGGGCAATCGCCCTGCCGAGCCTTTCGGCCTGCTGGCGCTTCTCCTCGTCGGTCAGTTCGCGCGCGTAGCCGCCCGCGCCGGCCGCGCTCACGCCGGTGTCGACGAACTTCGCGCCCAGCGATTCGACCTGTTCCTTGGTCTCCGGCCGCACGTCGTAGGCCGTGACGATCGCTCCGAGCCGCTTGGCGGTGGCGATCGCCTGCAGGCCGGCCACGCCGACGCCGATCACCATCACCTGCGCCGGCCGCAGCGTGCCGGCCGCATAGGTCATCATCGGGAAGAACTTCGGACAGTTCTCGGCGGCGAGCAGCACGCAGAGGTAGCCCGACACCGCGGCCTGCGACGACAGCGCATCCATGCTCTGGGCCCGCGAGATGCGCGGGATGAGTTCCACCGCGAAGCTGGTGATCTTCTTCACCGCCAGCGCCTTGGCGCGCTCCGCGTCCTGGTAGGGCTGCAGGAAGCCGAGCAGCACCGTGCCCGGCTGCATGAGGTCGATCTCGTCCAGCGTCGGCGGCCGCACCTTCAGCACGACGTGCGCCTGTGCGTAGAGTTCGGCAGCGCTGCCTACCACGGTCGCATCGGCGAAATCTCCGTCGGCGAAGTAGGCGCCGGCGCCGGCGCCCGCCTCGATCATGATCTGCGCACCCTGGGACTTGAATTTCCTGACTACGTCGGGGACGACGGCCAGCCGCTTTTCGTCGGCGGCGATCTCCCTGGGGACTCCGATGACCACGGGCATCTGTGGGCTCCAGGTTTTCGTTGTTCGGCTTGAGGAACGGGCCCGGCGACTGGCCGGCCTTCGCGCTGCGCCGCAATCATACTGAAAACCCCCCGCCGTTCAAAGCAGGACGCCGATCAGGCAAGACGCGGACCGGCGCGGCGCCGCGTCCGGCTCGACACTACGACGAGCGGCTTGCGAGGGAGTGGGATGACCCGGCAGCCCGCTGCCGGGCTTTGCGGCTTACGCGGGCTCGCCCGCAGGCACCCTGGCTTCGGGCACGGAATTCGGCGCGGATGCGGCGCTCTGCTGCGCGGGGGTGCGCGAGAGCTTGATGATCGCCAGCGAAAGGTTGTCGCCCTGCCCCGCCGCCCGGTCGCGGGCCCGCTGGATCAGGATCTCGGCCGATTCCCTGGGATTGTAGGCGGCCAGGACACCGCCGAGTTCCTCGTCGCTGAAGTAGGTCCACAAGCCGTCCGAGCACAGCAGGAACGTGTCCTCGGCCGTGAGCGGCGAGGTCGTTCCGAAATCCACCCGCGGGTCCGTGTCGGCGCCCAAGCAGTGCATCAGGACGCTGCGATGCGGATGGTTCAGCGCCTGGAACTCGCTGATCCGGCCCTGGCGCACCATTTCCGCCACCAGGGAATGATCCGGC